>NZ_FNPD01000003.1 GCF_900107215.1 Acetomicrobium thermoterrenum DSM 13490
TAGCATGGAGCCGCAAGGGCTTAAAGGCCATGTCTTCTTTGAGGGCTTACATCTGTAGCGGTGGCAAGGTGACGTCAGAACAGATAAAGAAAAAAGACCAAAAAGGTGAGAATGCGGACAAAAGACACAAATTCACCTTGAACCTGGAGGAGATCTTAGGTCCCGTTATAAGTGAGCTTGGATGCATAACGGTACTGAAAACGGGAAAGGTAACGCCCTTATACACGACCTTAAGGGGCATATGTCATGGCGGGTTTGATTTTTACCTAACCTAAAAGACGTTGCCCTTTAGGACACATGGGGAGTGGTTCCTAAAAATCCTACAAAAACTTGACGCGGTCGATCCGACCCTCAAAGTTGACAAAGGAGAGGGATGTTTCTATAATGATCTGAAAATTAAACTTTAGATTAAATTATACTACATAACGGAACTTATGTTGATAATATGGAAAGGAGCAAAGCTAGATGTCTTCTGAAAGCATACTTGTCCTGGGTTCTGGCCCCATAAAGATAGGCCAGGCTGCGGAGTTCGATTACGCGGGAAGCCAGGCCTGCAAGGCACTTCACGAAGAAGGTTACCGCGTGATACTGCTCAACAGCAATCCAGCTACTATACAAACGGATACGGCGATGGCCGACATTGTTTACATAAAACCCCTAACGGCCGAAGCCGTTGAAGCCATAGTCGAAGAACATCACCCCAAAGGTGTTATAGCCACATTGGGCGGGCAAACCACCCTTAATTTATGTGTGGAGTGTGAAGAAAAAGGCATATGGAAGAAAGCAGGTGTCAGGATCCTTGGGACTCCGATATCCGCCATAAAGGCTGCCGAGGGAAGAGAATCCTTCAGAAACCTTATGAAAAGCATTGGTCAACCCGTCCCCGAAAGCGTTGCCGTTTCCTCGACGAAAGAAGCCCTGGAATTTTCCCGAAGCCAAAGATTTCCCCTGATCGTCAGGCCTGATTTTACCTTGGGAGGCACCGGCGGAGGCATAGCCTGGAACGAGGAAGAATTAAAGGAAAGAATTAAAGAGGGCCTGCAGGCCTCTCCCGTCCACAGGGTATTGGTAGAAAATTATCTTTTAGGGTGGAGAGAGATAGAGCTTGAGGTGATAAGGGACGCTCGAGGCGACTGTTTGTGCGTCTGCGGGATGGAAAACGTCGACCCCATGGGGATTCACACGGGAGACAGCATCGTCGTCTCGCCTGTACTAACCCTTACGAAAGAGGAGTGGAACCTTTTACGCACGGCCGGGTTGGCAATTGTGAAGGCTTTGGACGTGCGCGGGGCCTGCAACGTGCAGTTTGCCCTTTCGCCCGAGGGCAATTCCTACTACGTCATAGAGGTAAACCCCCGCGCCAGCAGGTCGAGTGCCCTGGCAAGCAAGGCCACGGGATACCCCATAGCGAGGATAGCTGCAAAGATTGCCCTGGGCAAAGGCCTGGCGGAACTTCCAAACCCCATCACGGGAAAGGGCAACGCTTTGTCGGAGCCCGAGCTTGATTACATCGTAGTCAAGCATCCCCGCTGGCCCTTTGAAAAGTTTCACACCGCCAATATTCGGCTTGGGACGCAGATGAAGTCCACCGGCGAGGTCATGGCAATAGGAAGCTCCTTTGTGCACGCACTACTTAAGGCCTTCCGTTCGTTGGACGCATCCTCACCCCTCACCGACAAATACTTTAAAAAGGCCACAAAAGACGAGCTGTGGCAGCACTGCATACTCCCAACCCACAGGCGTATGGGAGCCATCCTGGAGCTCTTAAGGCGCGGTGAAGCCATAAATGACATTTCGGACGCTACGGCCATACATCCCTATTTTATAACACAACTTCAACAGATCGTTTCGATAGAAAAAGGGTTAAAAACCGGACTTACCCGAGATGTGCTAACAGAAGCCAAACGTGCGGGATTTGGCGACGAAGATATCGCTATTATCTGCGAAATGTCGGCAGAGGAGATATCGGGCTTGCGTCAGAGCCACAACATAGAGATAAAGCACAAAAAGGTAGGAGGAGAAGGCTCACGATTCGGGTACTTCTATGGCGTTTACGAAGATGACGCCCCTTTAGTCGCTCCTTGCGATGATGCTCGATCAATCATTGTTTTAGGCTCAGGCCCAATAAGAATAGCCCAAGGGGTTGAGTTTGATTACTGTTGCGTAAAGGCCGTTGAAAGCTTGAGGCACAGGGGCTTTAGGGCCGTAATGGCAAATAATAACCCCGAGACGGTCAGTACCGATCACGATATTTCCGACGCCCTTTACTTCGAGCCCCTTCACGTCGAAGACGTTAAGGCCATTCTGAAACGCGAAAGGGCCGAAGGGTTTTTCTGCTCCTTTGGAGGGCAGACGTCGCTAAAATTAGGCCTTGTCTTGGCAGGAGAAGGTTTTAGCATGTTGGGCACAAATGCATCGGCGATCGTAGAGGCAGAGGATAGGGGGCGTTTTTGCGATATACTGCACAAGCTTGACATACCCTATCCTCCGGGAGAGGCTGCTAGGGATTTGAAGGAGGCCGTGGATATCGCCGAAGGGTTGGGCTTCCCGGTGATGATAAGGCCCAGCTTCGTCATAGGCGGAGTCGATATGCAGGTGGTTTACGAAATGGAGGAGTTCAAAAAGCTTGCCTCTCTTGCCTTTTCCCATGCTCCCGGTGTCGCCCTCCTGATCGATCGTTTTCTTCAGGGAAAGGAGTTTGAGGTCGATGCCCTTTGCGACGGAAAAGACGTGCTGATCCCCGGTATATTCGAGCACTTGGATCCTGCAGGCGTGCATTCCGGCGACTCCATCGCGCTCTTTCCTGATTTTTCCCTTTCGCCACGGGAAAAAGATGAAATGCTTCGTATTGTTTCTTGCCTTTCTGAAGTATTAAACGTAAAGGGGCTTTTCAACGTACAATTCGTCCGTCACGACGACAAGCTTTACGTAATAGAGGCAAACCCGCGGGCCAGCCGAACCGTTCCCATAGCCAGCAAGCTGGCGGAAATTCCCATGATAGATCTGGCCGTCGGCATCGCTTTGGGAGAAAGCCTTAAAGGCGCAGGTTACGGGCTTGGCATTTTGGATTACAAAGGGCCAATGGGAGTAAAAGTACCTGTCTTTTCCACGGAAAAGCTTCCCGGAGCAGACAGCAGGCTCGGTCCGCAGATGCAGTCGACGGGAGAGTCTTTAGGCGTGGGGGAGACCTTTGCCGAGGCTTTATGGGAAGCCCTGCAGGGCGCGGGATGGAAGATCCCAAAGAAGGGCAACATCCTTTTTAGCGTCAGAGATGACCAAAAATCTCTGCTGGCTCCTGTAGCTTCTATATTTTACAATCTGGGATGGGAAATTTACGCTACACCTGGCACGACAGCGGCGCTAAAGAAATGGGGGTTGCCCTCCAAAGAGGTTCTCAAGGGGGCGGAGCTTATATCGGCCATTCGTTCCAAAATGTTCGACGTTTTTGTAAACATACCTTCCCTTCAAACGGATACACTGAAGGACGGCTATGCCATGAGAAGGGCGGCCATTGAATGCCGGGTGCTTTGTCTTCATACGCTGGAAGCAGCTCAGGCCGTAGGCTCATCGCTTACGAGCAGAAACCATACTTAATATAGCCGATTGATTATCGTTAGTCGCATAGGCGCGATATCTTCTTATATATAAACAGTTGTATTCGTAGGTCATCTTCTTTAAAGCCAAGGCGGTAAAGATATCGCGCATTAGAGCTTTTTTGTCTCGCTCAGAGCTTCATCGTAATTGTTGTCTTGAATCAATTTTTTTATGTTCAAGGCTTCAGTGGTATTACTCAAGGGGGGCGCCTCCTTAAATAAAAATCCTTTGCCCAAGTTCCTGCTTTTGTATAAACTTCTTTTAGGCTAAGAGTCGGATGAAGAACACTCCGCGGATGCTTGGAAGGACCCAGCCTCGCGAGCCAACTTCTTTTCCGATAATACCCAAAATAAGCGTTTGCCCTAAAACAATATCCGACATCTCGTGATTTCCTTCTCCGGTAAAGTGTGCAATGAGAGCCATCGTTCCTACGGCAATGCCCTGAACCAGCATCGCGAGTACCGCTACAACTGTACCGGCAATTGCAAGTGCGGCTACTTCAACATGTCCTAATTCACCGACAAAATATAAGTCCACCATCGAGAAAAGATCCTGCAGCAACCCGCCAATCATTATTGGAACTGCAAGTTATATCATACAACCATAAAGATATTTACACGTATCGAAGGGTGTACAAACCCACTAGGATCTGCAATCTGCGAATCGCCAATTTTATCTAGAGTCCAAGCTTGACCCTCTGCGAATGCCTGCAATATAATGTTTATGACATATTATGACATAAATGAAATAAACCTCAATGTCCTCTACTTAAAGAAAGGGGGGAATAGAGCAAAGGTTATCCCTGGGAAGAAGTCAAAAAGCAGCTGAAATTAGGGTGGCTAGTTGTTTGTGAGGGGGGTTGTGTTTATCAAAGGCGTCGTTACGTCACGATCGCGATATCGCGATAAGGAGGAGTGGTTAAATGAGAAGGTTATTTCACGTAATGGTGGTTGCTATTGTTGCCATGGCTTTTGCAAGCGTGGCTTTTGCCGGTCCCACCAAGGTGGGGATCATGACAGGCACCACATCTCAAGGGGAAGAAGAGTATAGAGCCGCACTTGAGATGATCGAAAAATACGGCAAAGACAGGGTAATTCACGTAACCTACCCTGATAAATTCATGGACGAGCAGGAAACCACTATTCAACAAATCATGAGCATGGCTTCCGACCCGGACGTAAAGGCCATAGTGTTGGTGCAAGGTGTTCCCGGTTCGGCAGCAGCCATCGATAAGGTTAAAGAATTTCGTCCCGATATGTTTTTCATCAATATAGTTCCCCATGAAGATCCTTTGTTAGTCGTCCAGAAAGCAGATATTTGCCTTGAGACAGATAATCCCATGCGTGGTGTCACGATCGTTGAGCTTGCTGAAAAAATGGGCGCCAAGACCTTCTGTCATATTTCCTTCCCCCGGCACATGTCTTATCCCCTTCTTGCAGAGCGCAGGGACATCATGAAGGCTGAATGCGAAAAGCGAGGGATTGAGTTTGTTTTCATCAACGCACCCGATCCAACCGGAGATGCCGGTATAGCTGGAACACAGCAATTCATCCTGGAAGACGTTCCCCGTCAGGTGGAGAAATATGGCGTGGATACTGCCTTTTTCAGTACGAACTGTGGAATGCAAGAACCGTTAATAAAGGCTGTCATGACGACAGGAGCCATCTTCCCCGAGCAGTGCTGTCCCAGCCCTTATCACGGATATCCTGGATCACTCGGGATAGAGATACCCCCAGATAAAGCTGGGGATGTAGAATTCATCTTAAAAGCCATTGAAGAAAAGGTTGTCGAAGCAGGCAGGGCCGGAAGATTTGCGACTTGGAAAGTTCCCGCCAACATGGCATTTACCTATGCTTCAACAGAGTATGCCTTTGATGTCGCCGATGGCAAAGTATCGGGGTACGATAGAGCTCATATGGAAAAGCTGCTTTATAAGTACTTTGGAGAAGAGTCCAGGGTAAGATCGTACGAAAACGTCGAAGCTGGAGTAAAAGCAGATAACTTCTTGCTCATCGTTGGGGAGTCAATAATCTTTGGCGCAAATAAATAGAGAGCATACGTTTAAACAAAGACATTAAAAGCTCTAGCGGGGTTGCTCGCCTATGAGCGACCCCGCTACGTTGTAGCTTACTTTATCTGAAGGAGGGAGGAATTTCTTAATGGAAGCTCCCCGTCTGGAATTGCGAGATATAAGCAAGGAATATTTCGGCAACAAGGTTTTGCGCTCAGTGAATCTTTCTGTTGCCCCCGGCGAGATTCACGGCCTAGTTGGTGAGAATGGAGCCGGAAAATCAACGTTAATGAATATCTTGTTTGGGATGCCAGTCATAAGAAATACGGGAGGTTTTGAAGGCAGGATTTTTATGGATGGAGAGCCGGTAGAAGTAAACTCGCCCTATGATGCCCTGGAATTAGGGATCGGCATGGTGCATCAAGAATTCATGTTGTTACCCGGGCTGACCATAACGGAAAACATAAAGATAAACCGTGAAATCGTTAAAGATAACTTATTTAGCAAGTTGCTTGGAAAAAAACTTGGAATCCTTGATTTTGAAAGAATGAAAAAGGATGCAAGGAAAGCATTGGATCGGGTTGAGTTAAATATAGATGAAATGTTGCCCGTCCTTGGATTGCCCGTTGGATTTATGCAGTTTATTGAAATTGCCCGAGAGCTGGATAAAGAGTCTCTAAGACTGCTGATCCTGGATGAGCCTACAGCCGTACTGACGGAAAAAGACGCCGAAACGCTGATAGAGGTAATGAAAAAGCTCTCCAGAGAAGGCATTTCTATCCTTTTTATAACTCATAGGTTAAATGAGGTCTTGCGAGTGGCCGATAATATCACTGTTCTCAGGGATGGTGAAGTGGTCGGTAAGCTTCCATCGTCGGAAGCCACCATTGATGTCCTCGCAGAACTCATGGTTGGACGTAAAGTCGATATATCAGCTCGAGCTCGCAGGGGTTTTGAAGAAGACGCGAAACCGATACTCACGATTAAAGACCTTCACGTCGATATGCCGGGAGAAAGAGTTTCGGGCTTGTCTTTAAATGTTCGTGAGGGAGAGATATTGGGGATCGGCGGCTTAGCCGGTCATGGGAAAATAGGAATCGCCAATGGCATCATGGGATTATACCCTGCCAGAGGTTATGTTCACGTCGCAAACCATGGCGAAGTTGAGCTTAACTCTCCGCTTTCGGCGCTAAGCAGCGGCATGGCCTTTGTCTCAGAAGATAGGCGAGGAATGGGACTTCTTTTAGACGAAACGATAGAGCTTAACATCGCTGTCCAGGCCTTGTTGAGCCGAGGCAAGTTTCTTAAAAAATATCTACTTAACATGATAGACAGAGAGTCAATCCGAAAACACGCACTTAAAATGATTAAAGATCTGGATATACGCTGCACCGGTCCAAATCAAATAGTAAGGCGTCTGAGTGGAGGCAATCAACAAAAGGTCTGCATAGCCAAAGCACTCACCTTGGAACCGTCGATCCTTTTTGTCTCTGAACCGACACGTGGGATTGATGTGGGCGCTAAAAAGATCGTACTCGATCTGCTTTTGCAGCTGAACCAAGAGCTGGGAGTCACAATTATCATGACATCTTCCGAACTTGCCGAACTTCGTTCCATTTGTGACCGGATTGCCATCATTTACAGAGGTCGCTTGCAGGGCATCCTTCCCGTTGACGCGAGCGACAAAGAATTTGGCTTAATGATGGCAGGGGAACTTTCGGCTGTTAAGGAGGGGGTATTTTGATGACTTCGGGTGATTTCAACGAACATAGCTTATGGCCAAGGATAAAAGAAGGCGTCGCAAGTTTTGGAGTAGCCAGATCCATAATACTCCTTTTTTTGATCATCCTCTTAATTGCTGCACTGATCTTAGATCTTCCCATGGATCAGATACTTTCGAGCATGCTGAGTCGTTTCGGAATGAACGTCATCCTGGTTTTGGCCATGATTCCAACGATAAGATCAGGGACAGGGCCTAATTTTGGCCTTCCACTGGGAATTTCCTGTGGACTAATTGCGGCCGTGCTCAGCATAGAACTTGATTTAAGGGGTTTTCAAGCCTTTTTCTTTGCGGTTGGTCTGGGTGGAGCGTTAGGTGCCATAGCAGGTTATTTGTATGGTTTACTGCTCAATAAGGTCAAGGGGCAGGAAATGACGGTGGGAACATATTTTGGTTTTTCAATCGTTTCATTGATGTGCATTTTTTGGTTCTTGGCGCCCTTTAAAAGCCCTGAAATGATTTGGCCCTACGGGGGAAGTGGCCTACGTGTAACTATAGCCTTGGAAGGCCGCTTCGACAAGATTTTAAATAACTTTCTTGCCTTTGATGTCTTTGGTGTCACAATACCAACGGGATTGCTACTTTTTTACGGAGCTTTTTGTTTAATAGTGTGGCTTTTTATGCATTCTAAAACCGGAGTGGCTCTTTCGACGGTGGGAGAAAGTCCTCGTTTTGCAGAATCCTGCGGTCTTTCCATAGATCGCTATCGTACTATAGGTTCCGTAGTTTCTCAAGCCTTGGCAGCAGTGGGCATCATCGTATATGCCCAGACATTTGGTTTTTTGCAACTTTACATGGCCCCTCTTTTCATGGCCTTTTTTGCTGTGGCATCCATACTAATAGGAGGAGCAACCTTGAACCGAGCGACCATCTGGCATGCCACGGTAGGTTGTTTTCTTTTCCAGTCGATCCTGGTTGTTTCTATGCCCGTTGCTAACCTGATCATATCTGAGAATCTTGCTGAGGTCGCAAGGATAATAATAAGCAACGGCATCATTCTTTATGCATTGACACGCCGGGAAATTGGAGGTGGCGCCTAATGGCTAAAGATGAAAAAGTTCTCTCTTCGACTTCAAACAACATGCATGAATCGCAAAAAAAACAATTCGAGCTGAAGTGGTTTTTGCGCAAAAATATCGTGCCCGTTTTTTTCTTTGTGCTGTGCGTCATTGGTGGGTACTACAGCGGATTACCGCTGCCTTTTTTACTCAATGAGATCATCACTCGGATGGCCCGAAACAGTTTTTTAGTGATCTCCCTCATAATTCCTGTTTTGGCCGGCATGGGACTAAACTTCGGCATCGTATTAGGGGCCATGGCCGGGCAATTTGCCTATGTCGCCACGGTAAATTGGCAAATGGCAGGGCTGACTGGCTTTACGACGACTGCACTTTTATCGATACCCTTAGCCATTTTGTTTGGCTGGTTAACGGGGATTCTTTTTAACCATGCAAAGGGAAAGGAAATGATCACGGGAATCATATTAGGATTTTTTGCAAACGGCATCTACCAGTTAATATGTCTTTACTTCATGGGAAACATCATACCCATAAAAGTTCCATCGATGCTCATTCCTGGCAGTATAGGACTGAGGAATACTTTGGATATTAAATCCATGCAATACGCCCTGGATAACCTTTTAAAAATACAAGTGAAGATCCCGGGTCACGTTTTCCCGGTGTCAATACCCGTTGCAACTTTTCTGGCGATTTTGGCCTTGTGCCTCTTTACGCATTACATTGTAAAAACTAAGCTTGGCCAGGAGTTTAGAATAGTGGGGCAGGACATGTATGTTGCAGAGGCATCGGGCATCAACGTGGATAGAGTCAGGATTATCGCTGTTATCCTTTCAACGATATTAGCCGGCCTTGGACAGGTTATTTTTCTCCAGAACTTGGGCAACATCAATACTTATGGAAGTCACGTCCAGGTCGGCACTTTTGCCGTTGCAGCCATATTGATTGGAGGTGCATCTGTTAAAAAGGCCACAGTTGGTCAAGCTTTGCTTGGAACGCTTTTGTTTCATACCCTTTTTATAGTGTCTCCCCTTGCAGGAAAAAACCTTGTCGGAGACGCAATGATAGGGGAGTACTTCAGGGTTTTTGTGACATACGGAGTAATAGGCGTTGCCTTGGCGCTTCACGCCTGGCAGAGCTTACAAGAACAAAGAAGAATAGCATTGCTTAAAGCTGATATCAGTGGAGAATAAAAAATAACGATTAATCTGGACAAGATGAACTCTTTCTGGGCTTTCATTGCGCACTTTTCAATGAACCCCCGATTTGACTAAAGGATGCATAATGTCTGGATTAACGCCCAGAAAAGAAGATTACATTAAGGCCATATAATCTCAGCGAAAGAAACAGGGCAGTACACGTAAAAGATATTTCTCAATTCATGGGGGTGAGGGCTTCAACCGTTGTAGGGATAGTTTTCATGTTATAAGAAGACAGATACGTTGAGCAGGAGCCATACGGATATATCGAGCTTACCGCCTTGGGCAGGGAAAAGGCCAAGGCGGTAATTCAAGCCGATTGATTATCCTTAAAGTCGCATAGGCGCGATATCTTCTCATATAAACAATTGTATTCGTAGGTCATCTTCTTTAAAGCCAAGGCGGGAAAGATATCGCGCAGCGGTATATCCTTATCGGCCGTGCCCTCCGTCTTCCAGTCCACGACGACGATCTTGTCTCCCTTGGACTTGCTTTGGCGCACCAAAAAGTTTGCCGGGTTGGCCCAGTCGTAGATCACCAGTTTGTGGCTTACCAGGAAATCGTAAAGTTCCCTTAAAAGTTCAAGGGCACGTCCTGCCTTGTCAGGGTTTTCTTTGACGAAAACGTCGATCGGTTTAGAAAACGAACCGTCTTCGTTGCAAATGCGCTCGACTACCAGCCCCGGCCCCAGGTTCGTCATCGCTATGCCGAAGCATCTTGGTGCGTGCTCGTAAAAAGCTTTTCCCACTCTGAGTGCCGTAGAACGGTACACCCTTGCCTCTTCGCGGTTTGACCAAAAATCAATGAGCCAGGGCATTAAAATCCTCTCCAAGCGCTTTCTTGGTGAAAGGCGATAGCCTTCTTTCCAGAGCCTATCTATTTTGATGCAAAGGCGGGGATCTTTGGGATGAACGAAGGTGTCCCTCTTGCTTCCGCTGTGAATTAAAAGGTCAGAGTCTAAGGGCATGACCTCGTTTGAAAAAAAGCGCGGCTGCAAAGGCTTTCTTTCAAAAAGAAACGGTAAAAGATCGGCAAAAAAGTACTTATAGCTATCCTTTGGGAGAAAGGCGTTCATCCAAATCTTGAGCGCTTTCCTGCGAATCTTTTTTACTCTGCTGTATTGACCTTCCGCTTCATAAATTTCTGCTAAAAGATCCAAATACACGACCAAATCGGGGTGGTTGCCACCAAGCTCTTTTGTTGCCCTAGACAGGGCCTTTTCAGCTTCGGGCAAAGCTTTATCATATTTGCAGTTTTGGATCAATTTAACGACGTTTACGATCTCATCAGGATACACTTTGCCTTCCCCCTGAACCTCTCGACGAAGCTATTATTGACAAAAGGGCATTACACCGATTTAAGTATGATATCAAAATATACTTAATATGTCTTACGTGATCCATTTCGTTCAGGTGTTGACATCAAAAAAACTTGACTTGTGGCATACTCTAGGTAGTATGCTATATCATGTATCAAAAATTACGAAAGCAGGAGGGAAAGCTTTATGAAAAAACTCGGCTTTGGACTAATGAGACTGCCCCTGATTGATCCCGAGAACCCTGAGAGCATAGATCAGGAACAGTTGAACAAAATGGTAGACCATTTCCTCGAGGAGGGATTTACCTACTTCGATACAGCTTATCCTTACCATCAGGGAAAAAGCGAAGTTGCGATAAGAAAGGCATTGGTCGAAAGGCATCCCAGAGAAAGCTTCACTTTAACCGACAAACTACCCACCTGGATTGCCACTAAATATGAAGATTACGAGGCCATTTTTGAGGAGCAGCTCGAAAGATGCGGTGTAACGTATTTTGATTACTATCTCCTTCACAGCTTGGACGTCAAACGCTACGCCGAGACTTCAAAGCTGGGCGGATTTAAATTTGTAAAAAAGCTCAAAGAACAGGGCAAAATCAGGCACATCGGCATCTCCTTTCACGATAAGGCTGCTCTGTTGGACCAGATACTAATGGAGCATCCCGAGATAGAATACGTGCAGCTTCAGATAAACTATCTGGATTGGGATAGCCAGCTTATCCAGTCGGGCAAATGTTACGAAGTGGCAACCAAGCACAAAAGGCCGGTAATAGTGATGGAACCTGTCAAGGGAGGATATCTTGCCAACGTCCCTCCCGAGGCGGTTGAGCTGTTTAAAAAATACAATCCCGACCTGAGCATCGCCTCCTGGGCAATTCGGTTTGCTGCTTCCCTTGAAAACGTCTTCATGGTGCTAAGCGGCATGAGCAGCTTCGAGCAGATGGCCGATAACGTAAGCGTCATGAAAAACTTCGTCCCCTTGAACGACGAAGAAATGAGGATCATAAAAGAGTCCGTAGAGATAATAAAGAAGAAGGTCGTGATACCCTGCACGGCCTGCAGATATTGCGTCGACGGCTGCCCCAAGCATATAGCAATACCTGAGTACTTTGCCATATTCAATGAGCGCAAGACCTTTGGGCCTACGCCAGTGCAAGTATTTTTTTACAACAACTTAGCCAGGGAACATGGCAAGGCATCGGACTGCATTGCCTGTGGTCAGTGCGAGGAGCATTGCCCTCAACACATAAAGATCATCGATGCCTTAAGGGATGTCGCCAAAGAACTTGAGGCTGAAAAAGAAACGACCCAAGGAGTCAAAAAATGACTATAACCCAAGTGAGCGAAAAATACGGGCCTATGCAACGGGTAGACTGAAGCAAGTAGCAGTTTATAGTGGCTCCCTTGTGAGCCGCTATTATTTAGCTAAATTTTATTGCTTTTAAAATTTAAAGGAGGTATAATCAAATATATTAATGTATAAGAAAAAATAAATTAAGGGCGGTTGAGGTAATTTAATGTTGCAAGCTATCAGAGTTCCTGTCAAAGAATTGCAACGTTGTAGTGGCATTGTAGCCGAAGATGTTGTATCCAATGATAAGGCTCTTCTTTTGCCTCGTGGCTCGAATTTAGCTCTTCTAGACGATAGGGCCATCAATATCTTAAAGGGAAAACTCATTTCTGAAGGGGTAGAATATATAAACATCTATCTTCACAATAATTCGGATGCCTCCTTAATTACATCAATACAGGATGAGAACGATTATCAATCCGTCCCTCCCTATCGGCAAATTGACAAATCACTAGCGGAAATGGCGCTATATCAGATTAATGACATTTACAACAGAATTGCAAAAGGAGAGGCATTATCGGAGCTGTACGAACCACTGTTGAATACGGCACGGGTTTTGACTCAAGAGATATTAGAATCCGAGGCCATTACTCTTTCCTTATATAAAGTGAAGGAAAGAGATGAGTATACTTTCGTACATTCTCTCAATGTTTCATTGCTTTCTGGTTTTTTGGCTGGAAAGCTATTAAAGGGCGATAGTGTAACCGAGAAGATCGTAATCGGAGGATTGCTGCACGATGTAGGCAAGACAAGGATTCCTCTAGAAATTTTAAACAAACCTTGCCCCTTAACAGCCGAAGAGTTCGCAGTGATGAAGGGCCACCCGTTACTAGGGTTTGGAATTCTAAGGGAGGCGAGGATTACCGACGAAACAATACTAAATGTTACTTTGTTCCATCACGAAAGAATGGATGGAAAGGGATACCCCAAGGGTCTAACGGGCAAGGACATTCCCGTTGAAGCAAGAATAGTTGCGGTGGCAGACGTCTTCGACGCAGTTACTACAAATCGCGTCTATCGCAGTGGTGTGTCTCTGTATAATGCTATATCTTTGATCATTAAGGATACTGGTAAGCATTTCGATCCAAAAGTTTCGCGGGAACTGGTATCAGCTTTAGGTTTGTATCCGCCGGGGACGATTGTGGAGTTGTCCGACGGCAACATAGCCGTTGTAATTGCCTGCAATGAGGGTGATTTGTTTCGACCCACAGTTAAGCTGATGGGCTCCTGGGCAGAAGTTACCTCCGGCAATGGACGCGATGGAAAGGTAGTGAACTTGAGAAATACCCCCAATTTGTACATAAAAAAAGCCGTAGGGAACTTCAGTAAATAAGACAGATCTGTTCTAAGTAAATTGCTCCCGAACATCTAGGATGGCCGGTTTGAGTTTCTTCAAAAAATAAAGCGATACGAAGAAGGCAACTACGGAAGATACGGGCTGACACCACCATACTCCGTCTATGCCAAACATTGCGTTCAAAAGCAGTGCTGCGGGATATCGAACTAAAATGTTTCGTATAATCTGAGCATAAAAATTATATTGTGTATAGCCTGCGCCAAGAAAAAGACCGCCAATGATGATAGTCAAGGCTATGAGGGGGTAGGCCGTCGTCGACGCCCTTATGGAGGCAACCGAATAACTTAGAGTCAGTCCCTCGGGCTTGAAGACAGCGAGAAACATCGAGGGAAATGCGTACAAAAGGACGCCCACGCTGCACATCAATATGAAAGCCCACTTGCATGCAAAGGCAAGCCCCTCTTTGACCCTTTCTATCTCTCCTTTTCCCAAATTATAGGCGACGAAGGGGACAAGGGCGGCATTCAACCCAAACACCAGCAAGAATGCGATATCCTCTATGCGGTTGCCCAAAGCCCAACCGCTAATGGCAGCTTCCCCATACTGTGCAAATATCTTGTTTAACAGCGCGGCGCCGACGGAAAAGCTGATCTGAGAAAGAGAAAGAGGCAAACCGATGACTACGATACTTCGCCACGTTGGGATCGTATTTCTGGTCAAGATAAGCTTGGGATATATATCACTGTAGTGTCTCAACTTCAAAAAAGAGTAAGCGAAGGTCAAAATTCTGCCCACAAGGGTCGCCAGAGCAGCTCCTCCGATGCCCATATCAAAGGTGAAGATCAGCAGAGGATCCAAAGCTATATTTACGGCATTCCCTATCAATAACGCGTACATCGGCATGGTGGCGTTTCCCTGGCTCCTGTAAACGGCATCTAGCAAAAGAGACCAAGAGGCAACGGGAAAGGACCAAACCTGCCAGAAAAGATATCTGTTTATATGCACAAGAGCCTCCGGGCTTGCTCCCAGAAAGGAGAAGAAATGCTCCTTTATAGAGGGAATTAAAAGCAGGCATGGAAAAAGAGATATCAAAAATACTAAAGATAGGGCAGCGTTCGCCAGATAGCGACTTCGATAAAGTCTTCCCATGCCTAAATTTTTGCTTATAAGGGTGGTAGCCCCTATCGTGCAGCCGCTCATGAGGGCATAGACGACGAATATCACCGGCATCATCAAAGACATGCCCGCCAGCGGCACGGTCCCAAGCCAGGCGATGAACATGGTATCGACTATATGAAAAATCGTGTGGGCAAACATGGTAATCATCGAAGGAATGGCAAGTCGCGTCAATACACGGGAAACCGAATCGCTTCCCATGTCAACGTTAGTCGGTTTTCTTATCTGCATATCTATTCTCCCTCGTTCAGCAAAATGGCGTCCAATACCCTTCTAAGCATGTCTTTTTTTCTTTCGTCCACTCTCTTGCCGCCATACCAAATTTCGGTAGATCTGTCCGATAATAGCGCATCTAAATGTACTTTATTCGCCTTTTCTTGCATATCTTCAAGCAGCTCCGATGTGTCGACGGCCAACGCCTCGGCTATCTTCTTTAGTATTCTCAAGGAACCGTTTCTCCTGTTGCTCTCCAAAGCTTGAATGTAGCCGGGGCTAACCCCAACGATACTGGCCAATTCGCCCTGGGTCAACCCCCGCTGCTGCCTGATCCTTTTGATCTTCAGACCCAAACTCATAAGATCTCGCACCCCTTTAAAGTGTACGTTATATGATAGCATTATCTTGACTAAACATGAAATGTCCTCCATAATTATACTAAGCTAAAAAAGATAGGTGATGCTAATGTCTAATCTGACTCCAAGAAAAGAGGACTACATCAAGGAGATTTACAAGCTCGCAGAAAAGAACAGGGCGGTTCGCATAAAAGATATAGCTCAAGTCATGGGAGTTAGGGCTCCTACCGTCGTCGGCATAATATCTTTGTTAAAGGAAGACGGTCTTGTGGCCCAGGAGCCCTACGGCTATCTCGAGCTTACGCAACCGGGTAGGGAAAAGGCAAAGTCTTTAATACAAAGAGAGCAGTTAATAAGGCGTTTCTTCGAAGATGTACTGGAACTGCCAAGCGATGAGGCGAAGGAAAATGCCTGCGCCATTGAACATTACATCTCATTAAGCTGTCTGGAACGCCTCGTATCATTTATCGAGTTTCTCCATACCTGCCCCTACGAAAAGCCAAAATTCCTGGAACATTTCAGACAGTTTTTAAATTCAAAAGACGCGGAAGGCATTTCGTGCTGTTGCTGCTCGGAGGTTGCCCAAAAGAAGTAAACTCCAACGACGTCATTTTTAAGGTCAAATATTTTTTATAACACAGGATTTCGAAAAATATATCCCATGATATTTAGTTTTTAATTTATCATGGGATATATTATACTAGAAGAGATATCGTATTAGGGGAAGGGGAATTTGCCTTTGCGAAAGTGTCTCGCATTATTTGGTGCGTTATCGGTCTTTTATTGCTTGACGTTCTTGGGAAAGCCGGCCTTAGCTGATAGCGTGGATGACCTTTTTCTGGCAAAACAGTGGGGACAGCTTGACGAATTTGTAGCGTTGACGGGTAATTCGCTTTCTCCCAGAGAATGGTCTGTCTACGCCAACGGTCTCTGGCTTCAGAGCAGATACGATGAGGCGCTGGAGATATTGCTCAGGATACAGGACGATTTCCCGCCTTCGGTAAGGCCCTTCGGCAAGTTTTATACAGCTTTAGCCTTTGAACGGACAGGTCAAGAAAGTGAGGCAAAGGCTTTGCTCTATAAGTTGTGGCCGAAATCACCCGAACCGCTTCGTTTTTACGTGGCTTACGCCCTTTTTCGGGTAGAAGACGGCGACGAAAAGGAGAAGTGGGCACGAGCCATGTTGTCTTCTGCCTCTGATGATCCCCAAAAGGTTCAGGCGTTGACGGCGCTGTTTTCCATAAAGTCGGCAGGTCTTGAGGAAGCCTTTGCCTTGTTGGACCTTCAGCCGCGCAACTCGACGGCATTGAGCTTTCTGCAAAGTCAGGATTGCGAAAAAGACTCAAGAGTGTGCCTCTACTTGGGCCATGCAGCCTTTTTAAACGGAGATTACAGGAAGGCCGTGGAATTTCTAAAAAAAGTGGATGAAAGTTCTCCTTCTTGGAAAAAGGCCTGTTACTATCGCGCCTATGCCCTTTACAGGCTTAAAAATTACGAAGAGGCGGCCGCTCTTTGGGGCGAACTGGCAAAAAGGGGCGGGGATTACTCCGTTGCTTCTGTTGGAAGGCTCGCCACTTTGGCGAGGCTTGGAAACGCCACGGCGATAGAAATTTTAAAGAACGTTGCTGCTCCCGACGGCGAAACGGCAAGGGCCGCCCTCTATCACCTCATATCCTTCTACGAAGACAGCGGTGACAATGCTACTGCAAAAGCTCTGACAGCAAAGCTTCTTTCCGGGAAAGACGACTTTTACTCGATGAAACTGCTGTGGCGGATGGGATGGAAATCCTGGAAAGAAAAAGACAATCTCAACGCAGCCGAATTTTTCATTCGGGCAAGTACCTATAAAGGAGATGCACTCTGGGCTTCCCGGAACCTCTACTGGGCAGCAAGAGCTCTTGAAGAATCGGGAAATACTGAAGAAGCTTTGAAGCTTAAAGACCAGATAAAGGCTAATTACCCTCTATCATACTACGGCTTATTAGTCGAAAATATAGAGGGCAAGATCAAAGAAGGCCTTCCCGAGGAACTTCAAAGTAAACCGAGCGACATGGAAGCATGGGGGTTTCTTTTTTGGGAAAGCAGAATCTTGTCTCAGAAAAATACACCGTCGGCTCGTTTCAGGGCTTCTCATATTTATGAGTGGCTGGGCAATTTCGACATCGCTTATAACGTTGTAAGGTCCCTCGAATACTCTTTAAAGGCCGAAAACTTGTACTACAGGGATTTACTGAAAGCCCTATATCCCACTCCCTTCGCGCAGGAAGTTCAGGTATCCTGCAAAGATTTCAACGTAGACCCCCATGTGGTGTGGGCCATCATGCGCCAAGAGAGCGCTTTCAACCCCAATGCCACAAGCTGGGTGGGAGCCAGTGGGTTAATGCAGCTGATGCCAGCAACGGCAAAGGACGAAGCTACAAAATTGAAAATTAAAAATTACAATATATATTCCCCGGATACGAACATACGCCTCGGCGTGGCTCATTTCTCCTGGCTTATCGGAAGGCTCGAGAAACTACCCTTAGCGTTAGCTGCCTACAACGCAGGCATTGGCAACGTATTGCGATGGTTACCTGAGGAGGACGATTTCGACGAAATAGAATGGATCGAAGACATACCCTTTGAAGAAACCTTAACTTACGTAAGAAAAGTCTTATCCAACTATAAAGTTTACAGAGCCTTATATGGAACTACAGACGAAAGGAAGTAGGAAATCATGAACGCAGATCGGCATTACACGGAAGAAGTCCAAAGGGTATGGGAAAAATTAAAGGAACTTGGATATGAGGGTGAAATTCTAGTGAGCGATAAAACCATATTCACCGTAGAAGACGCATCAAGGGCGATAGGCGTGCCTGAAGAACACATCCTCAAAAGCCTCATATTCCTCGTTGACGGAGAACCTGTCTTGGTCCTGATGAGCGGCTCAAATAAGGTCGACATAAAAAAAGTTAAAAAAACCCTCGGAGGACGTAAGATCAAGATGGCCGGACCCGATTATATCGAAGAAAATTTCGGATATAAAGTGGGCGGCGTTCCGCCGGTAGGTTATAATATTAAAATGAAAGCATTGATAGATGAAGATGTACGCAAATACGACACATTATGGGCTGCCGCTGGCAACGATCACGCCTTTTTCCCTATTTCCCCCGACGAACTCGTAAGGTTAACGGGCGGAACCATTCTTGACATTAAAAAGCAGTGACGAAAACATAAAAATCGGGTAAAGGCAGGAAGGGATTACAAAGCGTTTGAATAACATGCGTTGGCCATTAACGTCGAATTTCGAAGAAAAAGTTAAATAAAAGCCCTAAATCGCAGTATATTTACCATTAATTGTATTTAATCGGCATTAACTGGGATTGGGTTGGTTTGAGTTGAACATCCTTTTTGGTACAATGAAAGCGAAGGTCAAGAAAGATCAAAGTCAGGAGGTGATCTTCCATGAAAAGACCTGAATTACCGGAAAGAAGAGGACGCGGACTGTGGTGGAACCCTTGGATGATGGGAATAGATAGACTACAGGAGGAGATAAGCAGAGTGTTTGACGATTTTGCTAGCAGATTTGTGCCGCCGGTGTTGGGTGGAGGTGCGGTATCGGTAGACGTATATCGCAAAGATGGAAACGTGATAGTCGAGGCGGAAATGCCGGGCATTGATCCACGCGATGTGGATATAAAGGTATATGAAGACAAGGTACTCTTGAGGGCCGAAAAGGGTGCCAGCAGAGAAGTGGAGTCCGAGGATGTAATAAGATCTGAAAGGTACTACGGCAAGATTTCCAGGGTAATATCGCTTCCTGTCGAAGTGATACCCGAAAAGGCCAAGGCTAAATTCAAAAACGGGCTTTTGACGATCGCCATACCTGAAAAGGAGCCAGAAGAGGAAGGCGGCTATCGGATCAACATTGAAACCGAAGATTAAAAGCTCTTCTGGCCCTCACGATCTGAAAGATAAATAGGTAAGACGAAATGCCTTTTACTTCCCCATTTTACGGGGGAGCAAAAGGCATTTTTTTTCAAACAAATTGAAGGAGGCTTGCAAAGTGAAGATATCTCTTAACAGCCTTTTGGTAGGGTTTGGACTCATAATGTTGACTACACTCCTATTTGGCGCGACGTCATTCGCCTGCACTACGATAATTGCCGGCAAGAACACCACTAACGACGGTTCGGTTTTATTGGGTCACAACGAGGACAACGGAGGAATATGCAACACCCTGCACTGGTATGTTCCACGCATGAAACACGAAGATAACGAATATGTCCTGTTGAGGCGAGGCGGCAAAGTGCCACAAGTTCCAGAGACATACGCCTATATTTGGTCCGAAAACGTAGGGTTGGAGTGGAGCGACGGAGGCATAAACGAAAAAGGGGTGACCCTGGGAAGCAATTGGGCTGGCTCGAGAGTGCAATCTGAGGAGGCAGAACTTACCGACGGCGGGATTGGATACATGTTGCGCCACATCATTCTCCAGCGAGCTTCAACCGCCAGAGAAGGTGTAGAAATCGCTGCCAAGTTGCTCGATGAGTTCGGCTACGCTCATCCGGGTCGTTCATATCAAATTGCCGACTCGAATGAAGGATGGGTTTTACATGCAATGAGGGGCAAACATTATGTAGCCATGCGAGTGCCCGACGATCAAGTCTATTTCATTCCCAACGTCTACGTGATACACGACGTTGATTTCAATGATACCAAAAACTTCATCGCGTCAAAGGGATTGAAGAAATATGCGATCGAGAAGGGATGGTACGATGAAAAGGAACCCTTCGACTTCGCCAAAGTCTTTGCCGATCCCGAAAGCCTAATGGCCAAGTCAAATACATACAGGCAGTGGGGAGCTCATTACCTTTTGACGGGTAAAAACCCCGTCTTCTTAGAGGGCGAATGGAAATTGCCTACCACTGTCAAGCCTAACCGCAAGCTGGGCTTGGAGGATATGGCCGATATACTCAGATTCCACTACGAAAATACAGAGCTCGATGAAAACCCAGGCTATGAAAAGGGAACTCCCCACAGCGTCGGTGTAAGAAAGATTTGCGTTGCCACAACTAATACCTCATTTATAGCCCAGTTAAGAAGCGAAATGCCCAAAGAGATTGGAAACATATACTGGCTTGCCACGGGATCGCCCTGCACCGGCGTTTACGTTCCCTGGTATTTGGGAATTTTGGAAATCCCTCATCAATGGCAGGTCGCACAAGAGACTCCACTTAATACTAAACGATCTTTCCTCGATTACCACTTTGATCCGGCACCTGAGGTCCTCCAATTTAATGACGCCTCTGCCTACTATACCTTTACGGAGCTAGAAAATCTGGTAGGCATGAACTACAAAGAGGAGATAGATTGGGTCAGGAGTGAATGGAAAAAGACAGAGCGTCAAAACATAGAAAGACAACCTTACCTGGAGAAAATGCTTTTGGAGATGTATAACGCAGACCCCGATTTGGCCATCCAGTTTCTCACGGACTACTCGAAGGGAATATCCACAGAAGTCTTCGTCCGAGCAAAAGACATGATCCATATATTGAAAACAAAATACATGTCACATTAAAGATTTTTAATACAAAAAGACAGCGTCGGTTTTAAAGGCCGGACGCTGTCTTTTTGTAAATATAAAATAAAAAATCAAACATTAATTTTATCCATTAATTTTATCTTTATAGGCCAAATAGTAAAACAGAGCTACAAATACAACGCCTCCTATAATATTCCCCAAAGTAACGGGGATGATGTTGTTTAAAAACCCGCCAACAGAAAGAGCGTCGAGTGAGTGGGAGCTTAAACCGGCTTGAGAGACCAGCCCTTCGTTGTTTTTTAGAAGAATGCCAAGGGCCATAAAGTACATATTGGCGATGCTGTGCTCGAAACCCGAGGCCACAAAGGTCATGATGGGGAAAAATATGGCAAATATCTTGCTGATTATATCTTCTGCCGCCATAGCCATCCACACGGCTAAAACTACCAGCCAGTTGCACAGAATGCCACGAAAGAAGGCAATTCCAAAGGGCAAAGACATCTTGCCCGATGCTATCTTCAACGCGTTCGATCCTACGGCATCACCTGCCAAACCTGTACGATATATCAAATAAGCCAAGAAAAGCGATCCAATCAAGTTTGCAAAGTAAACGATAACCCAGTTTTTAAGTATTTCTTTCAAAGTAACACAACCTGCCAAAGCTCCAATGGGGATCAAGCAATTGCCCGTAAAAAGCTCGCCTCCGGCAATGATTACCAACATCAATCCGACGGTAAATGATGCGCCGCCAACCAGTTTAGACAGGCCAAAGCCGACATATTGGCTGAGGTCCTGTGTTACGACGGTATAAAGAAACCCACCAAAGCCTATATAGGCACCAGCTAAAAAACCCAGAAAAAGCATCTGAGAAATTCGCAAACTACATTTGCCTGTCGCTGTCGCACAGGCACTGTTTGCTATATCCGCAGGCGATTTAAAGCTCATTTCAAGACCTCCTCAAAATATTGTCTTTATATAGGTCATACCGATAATTTATATCATTTGTGCAATCGAATGTCGACACATATGCCCCAATCAAATCAAGCTCGTCCTTTCGTTATATTATATTGCATATTGTATTTTCACTGAAAACATACCCGAATGTGATGAAACTTCTTGCAGAATTTTCCTTATGCAGACATTCGCCTATCCCTTGACAATTACAAAAATTTACCATATATTAACAAATGTCTAATGTCGACACACGACATACGACGGATAAAGACAAATATAACGCACGAAAGGCGGGATCTACATGTCAAAGAAATCACGTCTGGACTTCATGAAGATGAAGGAAAAGGGAGAGCCCGTAGCATGGATAACGGCCTACGACTTTCCCACGGCATCCTTTGCCGAACAGGCAGGGATGGATATGATCTTGGTAGGAGACAGCTTAGGGATGGTACTGCTGGGCTACAAGGGAACCATACCTGTGACGATGGAAGAATGCATCACCTGCTGCAAGGCAGTGCGAAGAGGTGCTCCTAATACCTTTTGCATAGGCGATATGCCCTTCATGTCATACCAGATATCCGACGAAGACGCCGTGTATAACGCAGGAAGGTTTTTGAAGGAAGCCGACATGGACGCCGTGAAACTTGAAGGCGGAAGAAGGGTCATAACGAGGATAAAGGCCATTGCCGACGCAGGGATCTTGGTCATGGGACATATCGGTCTTACCCCTCAAAGTTCAGGAGTCCTTGGGGGATTTAAGGCACAGGGCAGAGACCCAAAAAGCGCCAAAGACCTAATAATGGACGCTCGAGCCATAGAGGAAGCCGGAGCTTTCGCCCTACTTCTTGAGGCGGTACCACCAGAACTGACCGAATTCATAGCAAAAGACCTTTCCATACCCGTTTACTCCATAGGAGCAGGAGCTCCCTGCGACGGACAGCTTCTCATATGCGGAGACATGCTTGGGTTATTCCAGGCCTTCACTCCAAAGTTCGTAAAGAAGTACGCAAACGTCGCAGAAGTTGAGATAGAGGCCTTCAAGAGATATATAGAGGACGTTAAGACGGGCAAATTCCCGGAGGATCAGCATTGCTACCACATACTGCCCGAGACGGCTGAGGAATATCAGAAGATGCTTGAGGAGTTAAGAAGGTCATAGCACCTTTTAATAAAATATCTGGAGGGTGAAAAATGTTTAAAGCAAAAAAGCTTTCCGAAATACGTGCCTTTATGGAAAAATTGAATGTCCCGGGGTCGGATGGGTGGGGGCTGCCTACATCGGAAAAGACCTTTCCTGATGGCGCAAACTACAGAATAGAAATAGCAGGAGTAGAGTATCCGTCGACATTTAAAGCCATGGTCGATGAAGCGAAAAAAAGAAAGGTCAAAGTGCACCGGGCCATCTGTACAGTGGGAGGATCTTCCTATCTTACCTTTGATCAGTTGAAAGAGATGGCGAAAATTGCAAACGACGAAGGTATCGAAGTCATCATGACCATGGGACACAGAAAGGCCTTCGATGTGGGATCGAAGGAAATGAGCACGAAGGAAGGCTCAATGCAGGGTTTCAGGCTTCGTGGATCCGACAACCTGGCCTACTGGTTCGAAGACCTTATGCGAAACCTTGAAGCGGGAATAAGGGGTTTCCTTGTCTACGACGAAGGTGCCCTTATGATCCTGTCCAAAATGCGAGAGGAAGGATTTATACCGAAGGAAACAACTTTTAAGTGGTCCGTCTTCGGAGGCTACTGCAACCCGGCAGGGGCAAAGATGCTCGAGAGCATGGGCGTCAATTCCATGAATCCCCTATCCGATGTATCTCTTCCCATCCTTTCCAGCATTAGAAAAGCTGTCGACATCCCCCTCGATGTTTATATGATCATCGTCGATGCTTTTGGGGGCATGTACAGAGCCTATGATGCTCCAGAAATAGTGCGCGTCGCCTCTCCTGTCTACTTCAAGATAGAGCCAGGCACTGCCGAGGCCGATATTTACAAGCCCTGGATGACTGAAAGCTGGCATGACGAATTCATTCGCATGAAGGTTAAAATCGCCCAGATACTACAGGAGATCATGGAAAGGCGAGCACCGGAACTGAAGATGTCCGAGATGTCGCCAAAGGATTTACGAATACCTGTAGTCGACTGATTTGCTTTAGGAGGTTAATTGATGTCTGATCTGTGGAATAACACCATTGGCTATATGAAAAAAGCGAGCAAAGCTCTAAATTTGAATGAAGAGATATTGGATGCGCTGCTTAAATGCAAGCGGGTTCTGGAGTTTCAGATACCCCTGCGCATGGACGACGGGAAGGTTCGGTATTTTACCGGATATCGCGTCGTGCATAACGATGCTTTGGGCGTCTCTGGAGACGGTACTCGCATAGTTGCCGGCCTAACCGCCGACGAAGTTAAGGGTCTGGCTCTAGTCATGAGTATCAAACATGCTGCCAATGGTATTCCAGCGGGAGGAGCTAAGGGTGGGATCGATGCTGATCCCACCCTTTTGTCCGAAGGTGAATTCGAGCGCTTAGTCAGAGGTTACGTCAGAGGACTTTTCCCAAGAGGTGCCAAGGTGGACGTTCCGGGCGCAGATATCAACACTAGCGCAAAAACGCAGGCTTGGATGCTCGATGAATACGAACAGATAACGGGAATTCATTCGCCTGGCGCCGTCAATGACAAGCCCAGGATTCTGGGCGGTTCTTTGGGAGGAGAAGACGCCACGGGAAGAGGTATGTATCATCTTACTTTGAAAATATGCGAAGAGCAGGACTGGGCTCCCGAAGACGTCAAAGTAGCCATACAGGGCTTTGGAAACGTAGGTTCCCATTACGCAAAATACCTGCAAAGCGCAGGGTTTAAGGTCGTCGCCGTAAGCGATATTAAGGGAGGAATCTTCAATCCCGATGGGATCAATATAGAGGACTTGCTCAAATACTCGAGAATGACCGGTTCAGTAGTATCTTTCCCCGATGCCAGGCAAATCACCAATGAAGAGATACTGCTTTGTGATTGCGACATCCTCGCCCCTAGCGCAGTGGAAGACGTAATAACCCTTCGAAATGCAGGAGATATAAAAGCTAAGATCATAATCGAAGGGGCCAACGGACCCATAACCCCCCAGGCCGACGATGTCCTGTATTCTCGAGGAATTATTGTAGTGCCCGATGTGGTCGCCAACGCGGGCAGCGCTATAGTATGTCACTTCGAAAGATCGCAATGCGCCACCGATTATTACTGGGACCTGGAGACGGTCCAAGCAAAACTGGAAAGCCAAATAATAAATTCCTACGTTTCCATGAAAAACACTGCAAAAGAGTTACATATCTCTTTTAGAACTGCTGCATGGGTAAATGCCTTAAAGGCGATAGTTAAAGCCATGAAACTGAGGGGGCTTCTTTGATGAAGGCAGAAAGCCATAGCATTTGCTCCCATACAATTGATTTGAACCTACTTCACATATATGAGGCAAAAAAGCGCATATCACCGCTCGTTCGCCACACGCCTCTCGTGAAATCAGATCCGCTTTCGACTCTTTTCGATCATGACGTTTTTCTAAAGCTTGAATTTTTACAAGACCCTGGGGCATTTAAAGTTAGAGGAGCGACTAACAAGATACTTTCCCTATCCCCGACCGACAGAAAAAGGGGTGTGGTTACCTTTTCCACTGGAAACCACGGACTATGCACATGCTGGGTAGCAAAAAAGACCGATACACCTGCGGTAGTATGCGTTTCAAAACGCGTCGCTAAATTAAGTCCAAAGCGCATTGAATTCATGCGAGCCCTTGGAGCTGAAGTCGTCGTAAGCGGCGATACACAGGATGAAGCGGGTGAAATGGCAAAAGAACTTGTTGCAACGAGAGGTCTGACGTTGATACATCCCTTCGATGATCCTTTTGTCATTGCAGGACAGGGGACGATAGGGCTGGAATTGCTAGAAGATGAACCTTCGATTTCGTCTGTGCTTGTCCCTCTTTCTGGCGGCGGTTTGATCTCAGGCATCGCCCTTGCAATGAAGTCCGCAAGCCCGAGTATCAAAGTTATCGGCGTTTCCATCGAGAACGCCCCTGTAATGTACGAAAGCATAAAGGCAGGTCATCCTATAGAGATGAAAGAAGTTGACTCAATTGCAGAGTCCTTGCTTGGAGGAATAGGGTTGGACAACAGATATACATTTGAAATGGTACGCGATCTAGTGGACGAGATCGTATTGGTAAGCGAGAAGGAGATTGAAAATGCTCTCTCCTTTACCTTGGAAAACCATCATTGGTTGTTAGAAGGCGCCGGCGTAGCCGGCATCGCTGCATTGCTTAGTAATAAAGCAAGCGGAACAGGCAAAACAGCGATCATATTGTCAGGCTCGAATTGTGAAGCACGATCTCTGTTGAAACAATTGCAAATCTGATCCTTATTTCCGAGAGGAGTGGAAGGATGAAACTCCTTCGCTTGTTTAACATAGGTTTAAAAAAGATCGAGGAGTGGATAATAGCTTACAGCATAATTTTGATGGCAATAATATTAATATCGAATGTCTTGGCAAGAAACTTATTCAACACGAGCATAAATTTTACCGAAGAAGTTAGCCAATTTTTAACAATATTTGTAACTTTTTTCGGTACTAGTTATGCAGCCAGGAAGGCACAGCACATAAGAATGTCCCTCCTTTACGATATATCCAGCGAAAAAGGAAGAAAGGCTATTATTTTGGTCACTTCCATAGGAACAGCCCTATTAATGTTTTATTTGACTTATTTGAGCTATAAATATGTCGCTAGAGTTGCTGCGTTAAACAGGGTAAGCCCAATTTTGCAGTTTCCACTTTATATTGTATGGAGCGCAGTTCCCATAGGGTGTTTCCTAACGGGTATTCAATATACCTTGACATTCATTAAAAACCTCACAGTCAAAGAAACCTGGCTTTCCTTTGAATCTAAATTCGAGTATGAAGACGTTCCTAATTCAAATAAAGAAAGCGAAGGCGTCAAAACAGAAGAAAACCTGACTGTAAGGGAAAGACAGGACCTAGAAAGGGGCGATGCCTAATGCTGCTGGTAATGCTAGGTTCCATGCTGCTTTTGCTGATTTTAGGCTTCCCAATGATGGTCCCCTTAATAGTTGCCCCTCTGCTCGTCATTCATTTCTACCTGCCAGCCTTTGACCCAGGTATGTTGGTTCAACAGATTCTTGGAGGGATAAGACCTCTCGCTCTTATAGCAGTACCGATGTTTATATTCGCAGCAGACATCATAACGACAGGGCAGGTAGCGAGGCGGCTTATAGACTTTGTCATGGACTTCCTTGGCCATTTAAGAGGCGGTTTGGCGATAACGACGACCGCTGCATGCACTTTCTTTGGTGCGGTTTCAGGATCAACTCAGGCAACGGTGGTAGCTATTGGAGAGACTATGAGGCCCTTCATGTTGGAAGATGGTTATGATGATTCGTTCAACATGGCATTGATTATAAACGCAGCAGGAATAGCCCTACTCATACCTCCAAGTATTTCAATGATCATCTACGGAGTAGTCACGGGAAGTTCCGTCGGGGAACTCTTTATTGCAGGCATTGGACCGGGATTGCTTGTGTTCATCCTATTTTCCATACATTGTTACTTTGCTTCGCGGAAAATGAACATCAAGCTACGAGAAAGGGTTAGCTGGAAAGAGCGTCTGAACTCGCTTAAAAAAGCACTGATTCCTCTCGGTTTTCCCCTCATAATTTTAGGCGGAATCTATACGGGAACATTTAGCCCTACCGAAGCAGCTGCGGTTTCCGTTTTATATGCTGTCTTGGTCGAAACCTTCGTGTATAGACATTTGAAGGTCAAAGACTATTATCGCATAGCATTGTCTACAGGAATCGTCACGGCTGTGGTCTTTATCTTAGTCGCCATGGGAGCAGCTTTCTCATGGTTGATAGCCTTTACCAGAATCCCCGATTTAATATTGCCCCCACTTCTTGGAG
This sequence comes from Acetomicrobium thermoterrenum DSM 13490, assembly GCF_900107215.1. Taxonomy (NCBI): domain Bacteria; kingdom Thermotogati; phylum Synergistota; class Synergistia; order Synergistales; family Acetomicrobiaceae; genus Acetomicrobium; species Acetomicrobium thermoterrenum. The sequence continues at coordinate 27,760 of NZ_FNPD01000003.1, forward strand.
AAGATCCGACAGCATTCAAGCTGCTAATCATCATTACCATATCTTATTTCGTTGCATGCATGTTTGTCGATTCTATCGTAGCCATCATGATGCTTTCGCCCATATTCGCGCCTTGGGTCGCAAGGCTTGGGATCGATCCCATATTGGTAGGAGTAATTGTCACGATGCAGGCGGCAATAGGAGCCGTAACTCCTCCCTTTGGATGCAACATTTTTACGGCAATGGCCGTCTTCAAAAGGCCCTATATTGAAGTAGTAAAGCGAATTCCTCCTTTCCTCATACTCTACATCCTTGCAACGTTGCTGGTTATTTTATTCCCCGACATCGCTCTCTATCTCAGGGACTTAGCCTTTAGGTAAACGTGGGGGGTGAGATCGAAAAAATATAATTTCTTTAATGTTAATTAAGTAAAAATACTAATGAAGAAAAGAGGAGGGGAAATTATGAAGTTAAGGTCATTGATTTGGATGGTGCTGGGTTTTTTTCTGGTGTCGGTGATGTTTTTAACACTTCCAAATGAGTCGTACGCAGCTCGCGAATGGAAATACGCCTTGGAGGAGATTCAGGGAAGCGTTCAAGATCACTACGCTCAGGAATACAAAAAGAGGGTAGAAGAGCAAATTCAAGATGTGACAATTATTATCTATCCCTATGGAGCTTTAGGCACTAGCGAAGACATTTCAGAATTAACGATGAACGGAATGCTCGAGTTTTGCTTTGCCACACCTGGACATCTCGGAACGTTCATCCCGGCCGCGCGAGTGTTCTCTCTTCCCTTTATTTGGTCGGATAATCTCGAGGTGAATAAATATGTGGCACAGCACAGCAAGGCGATTTACGAAATGCTGGCCGCTGAATACGAGAAGTACGATCTAAAACTTCTTGCAGCCTTGACCGAAGGATGGCAAATATGGACAGCCAATAAACCGATAAGAACGCCTGCCGATATGAAAAACTTTAAGATAAGGATCATGGGCGACCCGATTCTTGCGGAGACCTACAAAGCTTATGGAGCCAACCCAATCCAGGTGCCTTACTCGGATATCTACAGCTCATTACAACTTGGCATGATCGAAGGCAACATTCAGCCCTATTTCGCTCACGAGGAGATGCATTTCTACGAAGTACAGGACTACTTTATCGAAGCGAAAGAAATGCCATTTTTTGCGACAGTAGTTGCGAATAAACAATTCTTTGAGTCATTGCCAAAGGAAGAACAAGAAGTTATAGAGCAAACAGCCAGGGATTGTATCGAATACATTTGGGGCGTACAGGCCAAATTAAATGAAGAGCGACTGGAAAAGATGTTGAAGGAACGCCCTCAAATCCAGGTCATCAAGCTCACAGAAGAGGAGCGTCAAGCCTTTAAGGATCAAACTAAACCAGTCATCGATAAGTACATCGAAATGTCTGGTGATACCGGAAAGCAAATTCTCGACCAGTTGTTGAAAGAAATCGCCGAAGCTGAGGAAATGTTTGGTAAATAGATGTAATGCAATATTGGGGGATGGGATCTCAAGGGTTTCATCCCCCAACAAAAAAGCGAGAAGGGATCTAAAAGATGATCTATAAAGTCAAAGGCGATCAGGTTTCTTACGGAGAAGCGATAGGAATTTTGTTGATAGAAAACTACGTCCCCTTCATTCCGGGGGATGTAGCAAATGCGACAACTTATAGCTATCCCGTGCGTTTTCAGAGGATCGAGGGAGTGACCCACAGGCATCTTTTTGATCATGACAGATCGGTCAAAGAGAAAGTATTTGAGGCTTCGAAAAAACTCGTACAAGAAGGAGTTAAAGCCATAACGGGAGATTGCGGTTTTTTGGCCTTATTTCAGGAGGAACTAAAAGAAGAGATGAATATCCCTGTTTTTTTATCGAGCCTTATACAACTTCACTTTATCAAAGAAATTATCCCTGCAGGGTCGAATATTGGGATAATTACTGCAAGCTCCGCCTCCCTTACGGCCGATATATTTGGTGCAGCAGGCATCAATTTTACAGATCGCTTAATTATAAAGGGTTTAGAAAATAAAAAACATTTCAAGGAATCAGTGATAGATGAGGCAGGTTTCCTCGATACCGAGAAGTTAGAAAAAGAGGTCGTGGAAACAACCAGAGAATTAAATGAAGAAACTCAAAATATGTCAGCTATTTTGCTCGAATGTAGTCTCCTTCCTCCTTATGGGAAGGCTGTATCAGAAGTCGTCAACGTTCCTGTTTTTGATTATATAACTATGATCGATTACGTATATTCTGCTGTTATTAAAAGCAACTTTAAAGGGTATATGTAATAAATGAAATTTGCCAAACAGAAAATATATAATCTTATCGTAATATAAATTTAAATATCTCTTTTTAAATATTTATATGAAAATGGAGGAATTGAAATGCATAAAGTTTTGCGATTTGATGTTTTAGAATACAAAGAACGGGTAAGACGAGTCAAAGAAAGGATGGATGCTAACGGGATAGAACTTCTTTTCCTTGTCGATCCCGCAAATATGAATTATCTCACTGGTTACGATGGGTGGTCTTTTTACGTTCATCAGGGCGTTTTGCTCACATTAGAAGATGATCAACCACACTGGTTCGGGCGCCAGCAGGACAGCAACGGCGCCCGCATTACCACCTGGCTTGATGAAGAACATATTCACGGATACCCCGATTTTTACGTTCAATCCCGATACACTCACACAATGGTCTACGTTGCAAATTTAATAAAGGAATTCAAATATGAAAACAAAAACATAGGCGTCGAAATGGACAATTACTGGTATTCGGCCAAATCGATGAATGTTCTGCGCCAAGAGCTTCCCTGTGCCGTCTTTAAAGACGCCACGAACTTGGTCAACTGGGTCAGGACAATAAAATCTCCAGCAGAAATTAACTACATGAGGCAGGCCGCTAGAATCTGCGAACATGTGATGCAGACCGCCATCGATGCAATCGACATCGGCATATGGGAGAAGGACGTGGCATCCAAGGTCGTTGCCGCTCAAATCGCTGGAGTCGATGGATACGGAGGTGATAGTCCCGCGATATTTCCAATAATGCCCTCCGACATCAGGACGTCTACAGCTCATCTAACCTTCGATCCAGACAGAAAGTACCAAAAAGGTGATGTTGTACTGCTAGAACTTTCCGGTTGCAGGTTTAGATATCATGCACCTCTTTCACGCACCCTCTATTTGGGAGAGCCACCCGAGGGACTTAGAAAAATCGCCCAGGTTGTAATAAATGGATTGCAAACGACTCTGGATTTTATTAAACCTGGTATTACGGCAGAAGAGGTGGAATTGAGATGGAGAAAATGTCTGGAAGGAACGGGCGTAGAAAAACCTTCAAGAGTCGGATATGCTTTCGGTTTAAATTATGTGCCCGATTGGGGTGAACATACAGTAAGTTTAAGACCGGGCGATAAGACAATACTTAGACCCGGTATGACAATTCATTTCATGCCAGGGATATGGTTAGACGAATTCGGATTTGAATGCAGCGAGCCCTTCTTGGTAACCGAAAAGGGGTGCGAAAAGTTGATCAACTTTCCCGAGGAGCTTTTCATTAAGAAGTGATAATGACAATTCATTCTAAATAATAAATAAAGAGGTGGTATGTAGCATGAAAGACGTATGGGAAACCGCAAGATATTACTTAAAAGTGGCAGCTGAGGCTATTGACCTCGAGCCGGAAATAACAGAAAGGTTGAGCACCCCTATGCGCTTTGTAGAATTCACCATTCCCGTTCGCATGGACAATGGAGATAAGAAATTGTTTATAGCCTATCGTTCCCACCACTGCGACGCCTTGGGGCCCTGCAAGGATGGAACAAGGGTAAAACCGGATCTCACACCTGAGGAGATAAAGGCTCTATCGATGTTCATGAGCATAAAGCACGCCATAGGAGACATTCCTGCCGGCGGAGGCAAGGGCGGCATCAAAGCCGATCCATATTCAATGAGCAAAGGAGAATACGAGCGTCTGATACGCGGATTCATCAGGAGATTGGTTCCCAAGGGAGCTATGATCGATGTTCCGGGAGCCGACATAGGCACAGGAGAAGAACAGATGGCTTGGATGTTGGACGAATACGAGCAAATAACAGGAATGCACAGCCCCGCCGCAATCAATGATAAGCCAGTAGCCCTTGGAGGGTCTAAGGGTGGATATGAAGCTACAGGACGAGGTGTTGCCCTATGTACTTTCGAGGCATGCAAGGACCTGGGGTTTGAATTCGATAAAACGACAGTTGCCATACAGGGTTTCGGTCAAGTAGGAAGCGTAACGGCAAAAATGCTTTTTGAAAAGGGGTTCAAGATCCTTTGTGTCAGTGACATATACGGAGCAATTTACGATCCCAAAGGCATAAACATAACCAATCTGCTTGAATACGTCAAAAAAACAGGTAAGGTCGTTGAATTTCCCGGCGCGCAGTCTATAGATAGCAGAAAGATATTTGAATTGGATGTGGATGTCCTCATACCGGCAGCTGTACAGGACGTCATCACCGAAGATAACGCCGACAGGATAAAAGCCAAGCTAGTCGTGGAAGCCGCAAACGGGCCGACGACTCCGGAAGCCGATGCGATATTGTCGCGTAAAGGTATAAGGCTCATTCCCGATGTCCTGGCAAACTCGGGGGGTGCCATAGTATGTCATTTTGAACGCATTCAAGGATTGAGCAACGACTGGTGGGAAGAAGAAAAGGTCTATCAGATGCTTGAAAAGAGGATCCTCGGCGCCTATAAAGAAATATCATCGATTGCACAAGAATTGAAAGTAACGCGTCGCACAGCTGCATGGGCCTACGCCTTGAGGAAAATAGCAGAGGCCATGCGCTTAAGGGGATGGAGCTAGGAGGTGAAAGAAATGGCATTGATATTTGAAGTTTCCGAATATCAGGAACGGCTTCGTAAAGTCAAAGAAAGCATGCTCCGAAAGGGCATCCAGGTCCTCATCGTAAGCGATCCTGCGAATATGAATTACCTGACCGGTTACGATGGTTGGTCCTTCTATGTCCATCAAGGGCTGGTAATCGCTTTGGATTACGACGAGCCGATCTGGTGGGGTCGGGGAATGGACGCCAACGGTGCAAAGCTTACCACTTGGTTGAAACACGACAACATTCGACCTTACGCAGACGACTACGTCCAAAATGTCTTCAAGCATCCCATGAGCTTCGTAGCAGACATACTGCGAGAAATGGGCTGGGAAAACAGACATATAGGAGTAGAAAAGGACAACTACTGGTTTACGGGGCAGTGTCTGGATGTGCTGCGAGAAGAATTACCGCAAGCAAAATTTCACGATGCTACAAGCCTGGTCAACTGGATCCGAACTATTAAATCACCTGCGGAAATAAAGTACATAAAAGAAGCGGCCAAGGTTTGTGAACACGTCATGAGGACAGCCATTGACTCCATAGAAGTTGGTAGACTCGAAAGCGAAGCAGCTGCAAATGTCTATCATGCCATGATAAAGGGCACTGATGAATTTACTGGGGATCATCCTGCGATATTCCCTATCATGCCTTCCAACGAAAGGACGTCTGCGGCTCACCTGGGCTGGAAACCCGATAGGAAATACGCACCAGGTGACATCATTCTCCTCGAACTTTGCGGTGTCAGATTCAGGTATCATTGCCCATTGTCACGAACGGTCTATATAGGCGATCCGCCCAAGGAGCTTAAGGAGATAGCAGACGTTGTGATCGATGGCATTGCCAAAACACTTGATTTCATAAAACCGGGCGTTACAGCAGAGGAGATCGAGGCAAAGTGGCGGGAAGCCATATCGGGTTCCAGAGTAGTCAAGCCTTCGAGGCTCGGCTACGCCTTTGGTTTAAATTACGTCCCCGACTGGGGCGAGCACACTGTAAGCCTACGTCCTGGAGATAAGACCATAATGAAACCGGGAATGACTATTCACCTTATGCCGGGTATATGGCTTGATGAGTTTGGGTTTGAGTGCAGCGAACCCTTCTTGGTGACTGAAAAGGGGTGCGAGACGTTCCTAAACTTCCCGCGCAAAATTTTCACCAAGTAGAGCATCTTGATAGTTTAAAGCACATAATCAGATATCTCCCAGGCATACATAAATACCTACAATTGCCTGGGAGATGCATAAACTAAGGCATGTGGTGACATTAAACATAATGGCCTATATCCTGGTCCAGAAATGGCTGTTAGCCCTAAAGTAGAGCTAATCCCGGCGATGTCAATTAAAGCAAAACCAGTTTTCATTAAGTCGGTGCCAATTGGAACAAAAGTCCTACCGTAATTGGAGTAGTTCCTATGGGATATGTAGATGGTGTATCCAGACAGCTCTCAAATAAAGGTAATGTGTTATTACATGGACGGCGTTGTCAAATAATAGGCAATATCTGCATAGATCAGTTTATGATCGATATAACTGATAATCAATCCCCAAATAGGGGACGAAGTTGTATTTCTAGGAAGGCAAGGGAAAGAATTAATAGCAGCAGAAGAAATTGCTTTGTTATTAAATAATGATGGAGTAATGCATGCCTGTGGGCATGACGTACATGTCGCGATTCTTTTGATCGCAGCAAAGATCTTATCTAAATATAGATCTGAAATAAAAGGGAAAATAAAGTTTGTTTTTTCAACCGAAGAACAGCTTTAGAATTTTTAAATAACTAAATTTTAATATTGTATAGAAAGGATGGTCTAAGATGAATCTCCTAAATAAACTCAAAGATGAGATTAATGAGTTAAAAGATGAGCTCATCGAATTGAGAAGGGATTTTCACATGTATCCCGAGCTCGGATTTAAGGAGGAAAGGACTTCGAAAAGGGTAGCCGAATATTTGAAGCGATTAGGGCTTGAAGTTAGGGAAAAGATAGCTCACACCGGTGTTGTAGCTATATTAGAAGGCCAAGAAGAGGGCAAAACGGTGATGCTTCGTTCAGATATGGACGCTTTGCCCATTGAAGAGCAAAACGATGTACCCTATCGCTCTCGAAACGAAGGAATCATGCATGCCTGCGGACACGATGGACATATGGCGATGTTGCTGGTAGCGGCGAAGATATTGTCGCACCATAAAGAGGAAATCCTTGGCAAGGTCATGTTTCTCTTTCAGCCTAATGAGGAAGTAGCCGGTGCCCGTCAAATGATCGAGGAGGGAGCCTTAGATGACCCACATCCTGATGGCGCCTTTGCGATTCACCTCTGGACTCCCATAGAAAGCGGAAAGATGGGAATATCTGCCGGACCGGTCATGGCCGCTTTAGACGAGTTCAAGGTCAGGATAAAAGGTAGGGGAGGACACACCGGGGCTCCTCATACGGCTATCGACCCAATATTGACTGCAGCAGACTTCATTCAATCGGTGCAGATGATACAAACCAGGGAAATAGATGTTTTAAAACCTACCTTAATAATGTTCGGATCGGTAAATGCCGGGACGGCTACAAACGTCATACCGGAACACATCGATCTGGGTGGCACAATTCGCTATCTCTACGAGGGAGGCTCCGAAAGTCCCGAAAAGCCTCTCGTTCGTTTTGAAAGGATACTAAAAAAGGTATGCGAGGCGCATGAGTGCACATATGAACTGGAGTTTATCCCCAGCAATTCTACCCTGATCAACAATGAGAAGATGGCGAATTTGGTTTCAAGCGTTGCTAAAGATGTAGTGGGCGCTGAAAACATCACAAGTTACATAGGAACGGCGGGAGAGGATTTCGCAGAGTTCGCCAAAATTATTCCCAGCTGCTTTTATTTTGTTGGGGCGGGAAACCCCAAAAAAGGCATAATCTACCCTCATCATCATCCTCTCTTTGACATCGACGAGGATGTACTGCCAATTGGGGTTGAAATGCACATAAGAACGGCTATAGCCTTTCTTAGGAAAGAATAAATAGCATAATACTATTTTACTAGGAGGAGATCCCATGTTATCCGATATCGAAATAGCCCAACGATCAAAGCTAAAACCCATAAGGGAGATAGCACAAGACTTAGGAATACCCGAAAGGTATTTGCTCCCCTACGGCCACTACAAGGCCAAGGTGGACGTAAACTACATGAAGGATTTAAAGGAAAGGCCCGACGGCAAGCTCATACTTGTCACCGCAACAACCCCCACCCCTGCGGGGGAGGGAAAGACCACCACTACGGTAGGTCTTACTCAAGCTTTGGTGAAGCTAGGAAAAAAGGCCATGCTATGCCTTAGAGAACCCTCGCTTGGTCCCTGCTTTGGCGTTAAGGGGGGAGCTGCAGGAGGAGGCTACTCCCAGGTACTTCCCATGGAGGAGATAAACCTCCACTTCACGGGAGACATACACGCCGTGGAGACGGCCCACAACCTGCTTGCAGCCCTGCTGGATAACCACCTGCACCAGGGAAACCCCCTTAAGATAGACCCCAGGGAGATAACCTGGAGGAGGGCCATGGACATGAACGAGAGGGCCTTGAGGAACGTGGTCATAGGCCTTGGAGGGAGGGCGAACGGATTTCCCAGGGAATCGGGATTTGACATCACCGTAGCCTCCGAGGTGATGGCCATATTGTGCCTATCAAGCGACCTTGCCGACTTAAAGGAGCGCCTCTCCAAGGTGGTCGTAGGCTACGATGAAAAGGGAAACATGATAACAGCAGGGAACTTGAAGGCCCACGGCGCAATGGCAGCCCTCCTTAAGGAGGCCATAAACCCAAACCTGGTTCAGACCATAGAACACGTGCCCGCCTTCGTCCACGGAGGACCTTTTGCCAACATAGCACACGGCACGAACTCCATAATAGCCACGAAGATGGCCTTAAAGCTAAGGGATTACGCCGTCGTCGAAGCGGGCTTTGCCTCCGACCTGGGAGCGGAGAAGTTCTTCGACATAGTCTGCAGGTTTGCGGGCCTTTCCCCTTCGGCAGTCGTGTTAGTCACCACCGTCAGGGCCTTAAAGCACCACGGAGGGGTGAAAAAGGAAGACCTCTCCAAGGAAAACCTTGAGGCGCTATCCCAGGGCCTTGAAAACCTCAAAGCCCACCTCGACATACTCTCCAACTTCGGCCTTCCCGTGGTGGTGGCATTAAACAAGTTCGCCTCCGACACCGATGGGGAGATAGAGATGGTCATGAAAGCTACGAAGGAAAGAGGTGCCAATATAGCCCTTTCCGAGGTGTGGGAGAAGGGAGGAGAGGGAGGCATAGATCTGGCAAAGAAGGTGCTTGAGGCTACGAAAGAGGAAAAAAGCTACAAACCCTTATACGAGTTAGACCTTCCCCTTACGGAAAAGATAAGGACCATAGCGACTAAAGTTTATGGAGCAGACGACGTGGAATACTCCCCTGGGGCTTTAAAGACCATAAAAAACCTGGAGGAAAAGGGCTTCGGCGGCCTTCCCGTCTGCATGGCGAAGACCCAGCTATCCATATCCGACGACCCTCAAAAACTTGGAAGGCCTAAAGGATACAAGCTATCGGTAAGGGAAGTGAGGCTGTCGGCGGGAGCCGGCTTCGTCGTTGCCATATGCGGTAGCATAATGACTATGCCAGGTCTTCCTAAAAAGCCTGCCGCAGAGTTCATAGACATAGACGAAGAGGGAAACATCACGGGGTTGTTTTAAGTACAAAATAAACATACCGGGGAAGCGGAGGCTTCCCCGGTATGTTTGTGGGGTTCAAATTTAACCTTCAAAGTTTTTGTATTTTTAAAAATATTGAGATGTTGCCCACCAATTGAGGTTATTACATTTAAATGCTATTATATACAATAGGAGAGAAAAACGACAATCGACAATAATTAATTTAATTTAGATTAGGGAGAGTTTGAAAGATGGAGAATAGAAACTTTACGCACGAGAGCCTAAGTCAAAAAGTTGCCGAATTTTTAAGAGAAGAAATACTGTGGTCCGGCAAATATCACAAAGGCCAGCACGTCGAGGAGAGCGAAATCGCTGAACGGCTTAATATAAGCAGAGCACCGGTTCGAGAAGCCCTAAGGGAACTGGAAAACCAGGGTTTATTGATCTATGTACCCAGAAAGGGCACTTTTATACCCAATTTCGATCATGACGATATGATGGAAATTCTCGACATCAGATATATGATCGAATCGCGGGTATTCGAAATTTTGATCAAAAAGGATATGCTCACCGAAGAGGATTTCTCCAATTTGCGAAAAATTGTAGATGATATGGTTGCCTCTGCGCGGTCCGATGAGCCTATGGAGAAGAAAATAAGCGCATTTTCGGAATACGATATAACATTTCATAAATACCTATGGGAAACATCAGGCCGAAAATGGAGTAATAGGATCCTCCGTGATCTTTACTACCAGTTGAGGCTTGCCATGACGCAAGATCTTATAATGGAGCAGAACATTGAGCTTTCTGCAGTTATGCATTATGACATTATTGATAGTTTAAAAAATAAAGACCTCGACAGAGCAAAAAAAATGTTAGTTAAACATATACTTTCTTTGGATCGAGAATACAGCGATAATAATTCTTAGGTTATATTTGTGTTTTAATAACTATTTAAATAAATAATACTAAAATACCAATATGATATTAATATATTATATCATATATTAATTGTTATGGATTATTTGTATATATTACTTACGTGTTAGTAAAATATTAATAACCCATATCACTTCAATAGCAATTAATATTATTTAACAGTAAAGTTTGTTTTGCTTGTGAAAGTAATAATTATAAATTACCATGCTTTCCTATGATTGACCTGCCATGTTTTTTCCCTTATCATGCAACTAATAATTAAAAAGATTTTTATCATATTAATAGAAATTGCTCGTTTTACAGTGGCAGAACTTGTCGTAAGGGTACTTGAAAACGAGGACGAATCAAATATCCACGGCTTTAAACGAGAGGTGCGTGATATATGCCTGAGGCATCCCCTTTACATGACCAAGGCTGAGCTTGCCTTGCGGGCAGGCAAAGAGTAACCAAGGAGGAATTGGCATGTATTCAGATGAAGTGACGAAACTTAGCAAGTCCATGTCGGAGGAGCTAAGGGCTTTACGAAGGGAATTCCATCAATTTCCTGAGCTTAGCTTTCAGGAGTTCGAGACGGCAAGGAAGATCGCCATTTATATGAAGGAATTGGGCTATGAAGTCAAAGAAAACGTGGGGAAAACTGGTGTGGTCGCCTTACTGAAAGGAGCAAAAGAAAACCCAACCGTTGCGCTGAGGGCGGATATGGATGCACTGCCCGTGAAAGAGATGACCGGCCTTTCTTATGCCTCTAAAAACGATGGAGTGATGCACGCTTGCGGCCATGATATACACGTCACTTGCGCCTTAGGAGCTGCAAAAATTTTAGCTTCTTTTAAGGATGAACTTCAAGGAAGCGTCAAATTTATCTTTCAGCCGGCAGAGGAGATAAACGCAGGGGCAAAGGCCATGATCGATGATGGCGTGCTCGAGGATCCTCCAGTCTCTTTTATATTTGGTTTGCACAACAATCCCGAGATACCGGTAGGCAAAGTAGGATTAAAGGAAGGCCCTTTAATGGCAGCTGTGGACTCCACCTTTATAATCGTAAGAGGGCAGGGAGGACACGCTGCTTATCCCCATAGAGTAATTGACCCTATAGTATGTGCTTCTTCTATAGTTATGAACCTGCAAACTATCGTAAGCAGAAACGTCGATCCCCAAAAGGCTGCTGTCATTAGCTTTGGAAGTATCAATGGGGGGATGGCCAATAACGTAATCCCCGATGAGGTAAAGCTTACCGGCACAGTGCGTACCTTCGATGAGGGCCTTCGCGATTCCATTGAAGGCTGGATGAAAAGAACCGTTGAAAATACTGCCTCAAGCTTAGGGTGTAAGGTCGAATTTAACTATCGCAGAGATCTTCCTCCCGTCGTAAATCATCCGGAGGCAACGAAGATAGCTTTGTGGACAGCCCAAAAGGTATTTGGCGAAGACGGCATCATCCTACCAACTCCTTCGATGGGAGGTGAGGATTTCGCACTGTACCAAAAAAGGGTCCCTGGGTGTTATTTCTGGCTTGGCGTGGGCAATCCCGATATAGATGCTATACACCCATGGCACAGTCCACATTTCAAAGCGGATGAAGACGCCCTCTGGAGAGGAGCCGCGCTTTTTTCCGTTTCTGCTATTATCGCTTTAGAAGAATTAACTAAAAATTCACAATAATAAGCACAAAGGTGTCTGAGAGGGGGAAATTTGCATGCTTGAGGCGATTAAAAATTGGAAAATTCATTTTCTCGCATTGATATTGGTTATAATAGCCGAGTGGATCGGCGCTTTTTCGTTTCCCATCGGTCCCGGAAAAATTGTTTTACTGCCGATGTTATATGCGCTAATCATGGGTATTTTCCTCGGTCCCAAATTTTTAAAATTGGCCAGTCATAAAGATATGATCGATGCTGGAAGTTTAGTAGGCGTAACTTTAATGCTGTTAATGGCAAAATATGGAACTACAGTAGGCCCAAACATCCCTATGATCCTTAGGACAAGTCCTGCTTTAATATTGCAAGAACTTGGAAACTTGGGAACCCTCTTTTTAGGCGTACCTATCGCGGTGTATTTAGGACTCAGGCGAGAAACAATTGGAGCTGCCCATTCGATCGCCAGAGAGCCTAATGTGGCTTTGATAGGTGACATCTACGGCTTGGATACTCCTGAAGGCCAAGGAGTCATGGGAGTTTACATCTGCGGAACGGTCTTTGGTACTATTTTCTTTGGTCTAATGGCAACATTCACTGCCGCAATGGGAATTTTCCACCCTCTAGCTCTGGCCATGGCCTCTGGGGTAGGAAGCGCAAGCATGATGACAGCCTCCGTTGGCGCTTTGAGCGCTATGTTTCCTGAAATAGCCGATAAAATTCAGGCCTTGGGAGCTGCAAGCAATATGTTAAGCGGCCTAGACGGGGTTTATATGTCCCTCTGGATAGCCTTGCCAATGACGGAATGGCTGTATAGGAAGTTCTATAAAATGAAATATGGCACTTATCCAAGTCAATCTGCCGTTAAGGAGGGCTAATCGATGAAGATCGGAGAAGTTCTTGCTGTTCTTATAATTATCGGCATCATTACTTTGGTGGGCAACTTCATTGGAGCAAATATCCCAATGATAGACGCCATTCCGGGAATGATCTTCTTAATCGTCATAAGTATACTTGGAGTTTCATGCTCAAAAGTAATTCCCGTTAGAATCCCTGCAGTAGCCTATATAGTCACAATAGGATGCATAATTACCATTCCGGGATTTCCCGGTTCGGCTGTATTTAACGCTTGGGCACAAAAGGTTAATTTTTTAGCCCTAGCTACACCAATACTTGCATACGCAGGTATCTCCATTGGAAAAGACTTGGGTACGCTGAAAAAAACGGGGTTGCGAATTTTAGTAGTTTCATTTGTCGTTTTTATAGGAACTTATATTGGTTCTACGATAATAGCTCAGTTAATTTTGAAACTGATAGGAGAAATTTAAATTATATTTTTTAGTTGAACTCCCAGATAAATTGACCCGAGATTTGCATTTTGGCTAAAAAATGATAAAAATAACATGCAAGGTTTAGTAAAACCAATACAAGGATTTGTAAAGGCAGTGACGACAAGTGCAACGATCCCTCTATCCGGAATCCTCGAAGGGCGACCTTGATTCGATCGTCGCAGCTATAAACCGTAAGCTTTTTTACAGGATATTTGACCCTATCGCGCTCTATAGGGTTATATATGATGATAATGGCAATCCAACGGAAGTGGTTTTTCTGGACGTCAATCCCGCCTACGAAAGAGTAATGGGGGTCAAAAGAAAGCAGGTCGTGGGCCATACTTTCGCGGAAGTCTGGCCCTGTGCTGAAAAGGAATGGCACCAGCTTGTTATCGATGTGGCCCGCAGCGGACGGTCTAAACATCACGAAGGAGAAAGTCGCGACACGGGCAAATATCTCTACGGCCTCGGGTTCAGCCCCGCAAAAGGTCAGGTAGCTGTAGTCTTTCTCGACATGACAAATTGGAAAAGAACCGAAGAGGCACTTCGAAAAAGCGAGTCCCAGCTTCTAAGTTACCGCGAGGAACTTAGGAAACTGATAGCAAAGACTTCTCTGACGGAAGAGGAAACGAGGCACAGTATAGCCACAAAAATTCACGATAGAGTGGGTTATTCTCTGGCCATGATAATGCACCGATTGCAACGCCTCCACGGAATAGCCCAAGACCATAACGCCAAAAATGAGTTGGAAGAAATCATGAAGATGCTGGATAATGTGATACAGGATACCAGAACCCTCACCTTTGAGATAAGTTCGCCTCTGCTGTACGATGTTGGCCTCGGAGCAGCGCTAGAATCAGTGGCTGAACAAATTCTAAAACCTCACGGCATAGATGTAGATTTTCAGGAAAAAGGCGACGCTTCTGAAAAGATCGATACGGATATCTCTGTGTTGCTCTACCAAATGACAAGAGAATTGTTGATAAACGTTGTTAAACACGCAAAAGCCTCTCGCGTCTTTATTCGCCTGCATCACGGCAAGAATAAGGTTCGCGTGGTAGTCGAAGACGACGGAAGGGGTTTCATAATCAAAAAGAGGCGCTCACAACCGACAGCCTCCGGATTCGGGCTTTTCAGCATAAAGGAGAGGCTTCATTCTATAGGCGGTTCGATTCAAATCATATCAGAGCCGGGAAAGGGGACTACGGTATCTTTGACAGCCCCAAGGAGGTTGGAACATGGCGTCCGATGAGATAAAGGTTCTTTTGGTGGACGATCATAAGATCTTTTTAGATGGATTAAGCGAGCTTTTATCGAAGGAAGAAGCCATTTCCGTCGTGGGCAAGGCTTCCAGTGGACGTGAGGCATTAAAACTGGTCCCTCGTTATAACCCCGATATAGTGGTCATGGACATTACCATGCCTGATATGAACGGGATCGATGCAACAAAGATGCTGTCGCAAAGACATCCGAAAGTAAAGATAATAGCCCTTTCAATGCACCTGGACAGAGGGATGATTTCACAAATTCTGGAAGCCGGAGCTCGCGGTTATATTTTAAAGGATTGCAGCATAGATGAATTTGTCCAAGGTATAAAAGCAGTTTCACAGGACCTCGTATACCTAACGCCCAAAGCCGCAAAGATCGTCCTGGAAGATTATTTGCTATTAAAAAGAGGAGGCGTGCTTGCCGCTGAAAATAAACTATCTCCCAGAGAAATGGAGGTTTTAAGGCTTTTGGTCAAAGGAGAACACACCAAATCCATTGCCTCCAAACTTTCGATCAGCAAAAGTACCGTCGACACACACAGAAAAAATATCATGGAAAAGCTGAATTGCGCTAATATTGCGGATCTTACCCGCTACGCCATTAGGGAAGGCTTGGTAGGTCTGGACGATGACGACTAGCACTAGGCGCTAGTCAAAATTCAAGTTTTTTACAATTGCTCCTCGGCCGATTTCCTTTCTATACTAAAAACAAATCATCGATTTATGAGAATATTGTTTGCATGTATATGTGAATGGTATCTCTTATTCTTCGGTATTTTCACAAATAGGAAGGAGGGTATAAAATGGCTTTTGAGGGCAAAAAATTCATCCTGCTCGGAGAAAGGGACGGAATACCCGCCCCGGTTATGGAAGAAGTTTTAAAACCCCTCGGTTGTGATATCGCCTTTGCCGTGACGGAGTGCTTCGTCTGAACTGCGGCAGGGGCGATGGACCTGCAAAACCAGCAGCGCGTAAAGGACATAGCTGAAAAGTACGGACCGGAAAATGTGGTGGTCGTACTTGGAAGTTCCGACGCGGAAGGTGCGTCGATTTACGCGGAGACCGTAACTGCTGGTGATCCCACATTTGCAGGGCCATTAGCCGGAGCCCCGTTGGGGCTCGCCGTGTATCACATTTTCGATCCCCTATTCAAAGAAAAGGTAGACCCAACACTTTGGGAAGAGCAGCTCGGCATGATGGAAATGGTCTTGGACGTCCAAGGCCTGATCGATGCTGTTGCCGAAATGAGAAAAGAGCACAGCAAATACGAGCTCTAGGCCTGTCGTATTGACGTAATTACGACAGCAAGTTGCGGGACTACCTAATTTTGAAGGGAAGTGTTAAGTTATGAAACTTGAAATTGGTAAATTTACAGTGAAAGATATCGTCTTCGGCGACAAGACCTTCTACGAAAAAGGTGTATTAACGGTCAACAAGAAAGAGGCTTTAGACGTCGTCTTCGAGGACTCTCACATAACCGAAGCCGAGCTTTACATCGTAAGGCCGGGAGACGAGGTGAGGCTCGTTCCCGTAAAGGAAGCCTACGAGATGCGTTGCAAGGTATCGGGAGGCCAGTCCGTATATCCTGGCTGCACGGCGCCTGTGGAGCCGGTCGGGGCCGGAAGAACGCACGCACTAAAGGGATGCTCGCTTTTAGTGGTGGGAAAACATTGGGGATCCTTTCAGGACGGCCTCATCGACATGAGCGGACCGGCACAGCGAAACACCATTTTCGGATCCATGCCCAACCTGGTATTAGTCGGGGATACCGACGAGGAATTCGAAAGGCACGAGCAGCAGAAGAAAAACCGCGCCCTTCGTTGGGCAGGAATGAGGTTATCCGAATACATCGGAAAATGCGTAAAAGACTTGGAACCTGAAGAGATAGAGACGTGGGAGCTTGAGCCCGTAAACGAAAGGACTTCCGAGGTAACAAATCTGCCATCGGTCGTCTACGTGCCTCAAATTCAAACGCAGATGGAGGCCTTGGGCTACAACGCCCTGGTCTACGGCTGGGACGGCAACCGCATGCTTCCTACATACCTTCATCCCAACGAAATTCTTGACGGAGCCATAATATCTGGAAGCTTCATGCCCTGCTCGTCGAAGATTTCTACCTATGAGTGGGTAAACAATCCCATGATAAAGCGCCTGATGAGGGAACACGGAAGGACGATCAACTTCTTGGGCGTCGTACTGTCTAACCTCAACGTAGTGATGGAAGAAAAGATAAGGTCTGCCATGATGGTGGCAAACATCGCAAAATCTTTGGGCGCAGAGGGTGCCATAGTTGCCGAGGAAGGCTACGGAAACCCCGACGTAGACTACATCCTCACCCTCGTGGAACTTGAAAAGGCTGGCATCAAGACAGTGGGCATAACGAACGAATGCACGGGACGCGACGGAACCTCTCAACCCCTTGTTGCCTTGGATGAGAGGGCAAATGCGCTTGTGTCAACCGGAAACGTCTCCGAGCTTTACGAGCTTCCTCCTATGAAAACGGTTTTAGGGGAGCTTGAATCCCTTGCCAGAGACGGGCTTTCCGGAGGCTGGGAAGGCTGTGTCAGGGATGACGGATCGGTCATTATGGAAAATAACGCCTTCTTTTGCTCCGATCACATAAGCGGGTTTTCGATGAAGACCTGCGCCGAGTTTTAGGAAATGAGGGGATGATTTTATGTTAAAGGCCGTTCATTACATAAACCAGTTCTTCGGGCAGGTGGGAGGAGAAGAAAGCGCCGATTTCGAACCTGTATTGCAGGAAGGTCCGGTCGGGCCAGGGCTTCTTTTAAACGAATCCATGAAGGAAGTCAAGATCACCCATACCGTAATATGCGGAGACAACTTCATGGCATCTCATCCTGAGGAAGCGGTCGCTCGGATTTTAAAGATGCTTGAGGGATTGAAGTTCGACGTCTTCCTGGCAGGCCCTGCCTTCAATGCAGGTCGCTACGGCGTGGCCTGCGGAACGATCTGCAAGGCCGTAAAGGAAAGGTTCGGTGTCCCAGCTATCACCTCCATGAACGAGGAAAACCCTGCGGTGGAGATGTTTAAATCCAACATGTACATATTTAAAGGCGGACGTCGTGCAACCTATATGAAGCAGGACGTCGAAAAGATGGCCGCCTTTGCCGATAAAATAGCTCGTGGAGATAAACTGCTTCCTGCCTCAATGGAAGGCTACTTTCCAAGAGGCATACGTCATGAGGTCTTCCTCGAGGACCTTGGTGTGGAGCCTAAATGCGCAGCCGACAGGGCATTTGAAATGCTCCTTAAAAAGCTCAAAGGCGAGCCCTACGAGACCGAACTTCCCATACCAAAACAGGAAAGGGTGCCTATAGCCCCAGCAGTAAAGGACCTTCGCAAGGTAAAGATTGCCTTAGTCACTTCCGGAGGCATCGTCCCCAAGGACAACCCCGACAGGATACAGTCCTGCTCGGCTACGAAATGGGGCGCCTACGACATTTCCAAGCTCGATCTCCTGACGGCACCTGAGTTTAAGACAATACATGCCGGTTACGATCCCGAGCAGGCCAACAAAAACCCCAACGTCGTCCTTCCCCTTGACGCCATACGCCAGTACCAAAAAGAGGGGCGCATCGGAGAGGTTGATGACCAATATTACGTAACCGTCGGCACCGGCACTACACAGGCTGAAGCAGCCAGAATGGGCCGTGAGATAGCCCAAAAGCTCAAGGAAAGAAACGTAGGAGCAGTAGTTTTAACGGCGACTTGAGGAACCTGTACTCGTTGCGGGTCAACGATCGCAAAGGAAATCGAACGTACGGGCATTCCTGTGGTGGTAATTTGCAACCTCATCAATATTGCTAAGACCGTAGGGGTAAACCGCATCGTACCCGGTGTTGCGGTTCCCTATCCCCTTGGAAACCCCAACCTTTCGCCGGAAGACGAATGGAAATTGCGCTTCCATCGCGTCGGCGTGGCTCTCGATGCTCTCGAGACTGACATTAACGAACAGACCGTTTTTCCGGTAAAGATATAGTTTGATAAGCAAATGGGAGGCCTTGAGCCTCCCTTTTGCGCATCACATTTGTCATCACAAAGGAGGCCACAGAATGATAAACGACAATCGCAAGGATAATTCGGTATATATAATCTCCATGCTAGTCATCGCCGCTATAGTTATATGGGGGTTCTTGTCCCCCGAAGGCTTCGGATCGGCGGCAAACAGCCTCTTTAACTTCCTCATACATAACTTCGGCTGGGGGTACATGCTTTCCATGACCTTTTTCGTCGTTTTTCCCGTCGGATTGGCAATAAGCAAGTACGGAAAATTGAAGCTAGGCCCTGCCGATTCGAAGCCCGAATTCAACACCCTTTCATGGTTTGCAATGCTCTTTTCTGCCGGAATGGGCGTGGGGCTAGTATTCTACGGAGTTGGTGAGCCGATATTTCATTTTTTAAATCCACCCTTTGCATCTGAACCGGGATCTGTCAAGGCAGCCACAGATGCTATGAGGATTTCCTTCTTTCACTGGGGTTTGCATCCCTGGGCAGCTTATACGGTCATCGCTTTGCCATTAGGATATTTTCAGTTTAGGAAAGATTCGCCGGGGCTGATCAGCAGCTTTTTTACTCCCCTCATAGGAGAGAAGGGCGTGAGGGGACCTTTTGGCAAATTAGTGGATGTCCTGGCCATTTTTGCGACAGCCGCTGGTGTAGCTACCTCGCTTGGCCTTGGCGTCTTACAGATCAACAGCGGGTTAAAATACATATTCGGGGTGCCTCAGACCATAACTGTCCAATTTCTTATAATTGCGACATTGTGTCTTGTTTACACGGGATCGGCCGTATCGGGATTGGAAAGGGGCATTAAGTTCATTGCCAATTTCAATCTATTTATCGCCACGCTGTTGTGTTTGTCCCTTTTCGCGCTGGGGCCAACCATCTCCATATTGGAATCCCTTCTTACGGGCATAGGCGAATATTTGGCTAACGTTGTTCCCGAAAGTTTTGCCATGGCTCCATATGGCGGAGAATTCAGGCAGTGGCTCGGAGGTTGGACGCTCTTTTACTGGGCCTGGTGGATCGCCTGGGCGCCATTTGTGGGCTCCTTTATCGCAAGGATATCGAGGGGAAGGACTATAAGACAATTCGTTACGGGAGTGCTCGTCGTCCCAGCATTGGGTTGTTTTACCTGGTTTGCCGTATTTGGAACCTCAGCTCTTTATTTGGAGCTTAAGGGCTTGGCAAATATCGCATCTACCGTGAGCACCGATATTTCCACGGGAGTCTTTGAAATGTACATGCACTATCCCTTGGGAATGATAATGTCCGTAGTAATGGTAATATTGATCTCTACGTTTTTCATAACCTCAGCCAACTCTGCGACCTTCGTCCTATCGATGTACTCGACTCAAGGAGACTTAAACCCGCCCAGACAAAAGATGGCAATTTGGGGAGTATTGCAAGCAGCACTGGCCTTTGTGCTATTGATGGGAGGAGGACTGCAGGCACTGCAAATAGCATCCATAGCTGCCGCAGCTCCTTTCGCTATTATCATGATCCTTGCCTGCTATTCTCTGGTGAAGGCCTTAAAATCCGACGAGGCAGCTTTAAGGGAGATTGGAAGCTGAAGATGTTTCTCTGTTTTATATCTACGCTGAAATAAAAGCATTTTCCCATGTGAAACTTTATTGATAATTTCCGGGTTTTTAGATATACTGACAAAAGGCGGAGAGAGGCACTTCCTCAAGAAGTGCCCATCTCTTCTTCTTTATGTAGAGATGTTATTCGGCTTAAAGGAGGTGAAGGGCATCGAAAGACATTTTTAGACATTTACGGAATCAGCGGTAGTGTGGTCAAGCGCCGGGACTGGTTGCAGACCAGTTGACGAGGTTGGGGGAGAATCGAACCTATCGGCGGATGCCCCCGTGGCCTGGGAAGGTAGGCCAGTAAGTCGTCTTACAAAACCGTGGAGCGATCTGCGGGACAAAGGAGGCGACAATCTTCCTTGTGTCGGGAAAATAGAAAGGATGAAATGACTTTGTGCGGTATAGTCGGCTATATAGGCTATAGAGATGTTTGTGGTGTGCTTTTGGACGGTCTGAAAAGACTTGAATACAGGGGATATGATTCGGCAGGCATTGCTGTCCTTAACAACAAAGAAATAGAAATCATAAAGGAAGTTGGAAAGGTCTCTGACCTCGAGCGCATCGTCTCCAATCGCGCTCCAAAGGGCAACATCGGTATAGGCCATACCCGTTGGGCTACGCACGGCGGAGTCTCCGCGGTAAACGCCCACCCTCACTCGGACGGATATAAGCGTTTTGTCCTGGCTCATAACGGCATAATAGAGAATTATCACGAACTTAAAGATGAGCTATCTGCCCAGGGCATTACCTTCGCTTCTCAGACGGATACAGAAGTGATAGCTCATTTGCTCTATAAAATATACGATGGCAATATGTTAAATGCTCTCACGTACCTGCAATCTAGGTTGAGGGGTTCATACGCCTTGGCGATACTAAACAGGGATGATACCGATCACATATACTGCATGCGCAAGGGCTCACCCCTTGTGTTGGGACTGGGAGATGGCGAGGCACTTTGCGCTTCAGATATTCCGGCCATCCTTCCCTACACGAGGAAAGTTATATACATGGACGACGGGGACATTGCAGAGCTTTCGCCCCGGGGAATTAAGGTGTGGGACGAAAGGGGAATGCCCATCGAGAAAAAAAGCTTTTTTATAGAATGGGATCTATCGATGGCCGAGATGGGCGGATATCCTCACTATATGCTGAAGGAAATCCACGAGCAGGGAGGAGTTTGCAGAGCTACTATCAAAGGCAGGATCCACGACGGAAAGGTGGACCTGTCGGGCGAACTCGCCATGGACGAAGAGACCATCAAGGGGTTCAAGGCAATACACCTAGTTGCCTGCGGAACATCCTATTATGCATCGCTAATCGCTGAAAGGGTTTTCGAACGTTGGACTGATCTGGATATAAAGGTAGACATCGCCTCCGAATATCGTTACAGGGATAGCAAAATCTCTCCCGATACTTTGGTAGTTTTCGTCTCCCAATCGGGAGAAACTGCCGATACCCTTGCAGCTCAAAGAAAAGCTCGCGAATCAGGGGCGTATTCATTGGCAGTCACTAACGTTCAGGGTTCTACGCTTGCAAGAAGCTGCGATGACTTTTTGCTTCTCAAAGCAGGCCCGGAGATAGGGGTAGCGGCGACAAAGACCTTTATGGGACAGATAACTTCCCTCTACCTGCTGGCGCTGTATATAGCAAAAATTAAGGGCACCCTATCCGATCAAAAGCAAAAGGAATTGACCGACGAAATGATTCAGCTGGCTTACAAGATAGAGACTATATTGGAACGCGAGCCCTCCATCGAAGATCTGGCGTGGAAATTTGCAGATTACAAAAACTTCCTTTTTTTGGGAAGGGGGATGTCCTTTCCCATAGCCCTCGAGGGAGCATTGAAGTTAAAGGAAATATCCTACATTCACGCCGAAGCTTACGCCGCAGGCGAGATGAAACACGGCCCAATTGCGTTGATCGATCCAAACGTGCCAGTGGTAGTCGTTGCACCCAAAGATAGCCTTCACGAGAAAACTTTGTCCAATATACAGGAGGCAAAGGCAAGGCACGCTCCTATAATTGCAGTGGGTTTCGATGGCGACGAGCGACTGGCGAGTGACGCGGACCATGTCTTATACGTTCCATCAACTTTGGAGGAGTTTTCTCCCTTCGTGACGGTCGTGCCCTTACAGCTTTTTGCCTACCACGTGGCCAAAAAGCGCGGATGCGAAATAGACAAGCCCAGGAACTTAGCTAAGAGCGTAACGGTGGAATAAAATCATAATATGGCGCCGAAAACTTCAAACTTCGGCGCCATATTTATATATTAATTTACGGTCGCAATAAAACACCTTAACAGTTCTGAAATATCCCCTCGGCCGATCCTTAACCTAGCATAATAGGCGTTTTCCTCAACATTAGCAGCCAGGTCCTCCAGGGAGGAAGGATCTTTGACTCGGGAGATGATCTTCGTCATAAATTCGGCCTCTTCTTTGCTATTATAGCTCCTTTGCAGGACAACGCCCTTTACTCTCACCGTATCTTTGAAAGAAGC
This sequence comes from Acetomicrobium thermoterrenum DSM 13490, assembly GCF_900107215.1. NCBI lineage: Bacteria > Thermotogati > Synergistota > Synergistia > Synergistales > Acetomicrobiaceae > Acetomicrobium > Acetomicrobium thermoterrenum. The sequence continues at coordinate 50,588 of NZ_FNPD01000003.1, forward strand.
TTGAGATATACCTTTGATTTTCCCCCTAGTTATATGAGCTTTCCCCTTAAGCTTTCTTTTAGGATAGATCAATATATAAACCCTGTCCCTTCGCCCCAAAAGAAGGGAAATTGGGAAATAAAGCAAGCTATGATGGGGCAAGAGAGAAATTGTCCCCTTGACCTTTTCGTAAACCTCGTGCTTCAAATCATATTCGGCCACTACGCCGACATACCCGCCTATCCAAGTGTAATTTTTGTTTACAGGTTGAAGAGCTTCCTCCATCTGCCTTACAAGCTCCCTGATTAAAGTTAAGTTCAACCTCCTGCCACGCCAGTATTGAAGGCTTGCCACCAAACCTAAAACGACCAATAAAGCAACGCCCGCGTTCACCTTGCATCACCCGCATCGAGAAAATTGCAAATTATATCGCCTAGGATGAGCAAATTTTGAGGGTCGGAGATGTCCCTTCCAAGGTCGGGTAACTCTATCCACGGTATCTTGTCATAAAGTTTCATCAAGTTCGATAACCCGCATGAATCATATAGAAAATTGCGCCTTTCAACTTTCAAAGCCTTGTTTATAAAACAGGCAGTTATTGCATAACCGTTGCTATCTAATTTTTTGATGGTCCTTTCAGTTTCAGATACCGAAAGTTTATCGGCCTGAAGCACCAAAAATATAAATGAATCTTCCCCGAGCAAAAAGTTCTTGGTCGACTCAATTTCGCTCTTATACCTGCAAAGTTCAGCCATGACAGGATCGTTGCTCGGATTAGTTTCGATATTGCTTCCTTCGATATTTTGAATGTAAGCGCGCCTGTCCAAAATTTTAGAACGCAACTTCATGAGTTCGGCTATCCAAATAAGCGTGATATCGGGAAGAGACAAAACTCTCACGGTCATGCCAGTGGGAGGGGTATCAAGCACCACTGCATCGCACTTTTCTGCAAAAGTAGATATCTCCCTAATGGCTTCAAGGACGGCAAATTCCTCCATGCCCGGAGATTGCTTGATGGTCTCAAGTAATTTGTCCGCATTAAATATTTGTAAATTGCCATAAAAGGGGCGCATCCGACGCAACTTATCTTCGACGAAGCGTTGTACTTGCTCGTCCAAATCCAATTCAAAGGCGGTCAGGCGATCGTCAATCTTTTGAGGCTCGCTACTTAAGGGGCACCCTAGGACATCGCCCAAATTGTGGGCAGGATCTAAAGAGACGGCCAAGACGCCTTTGCCCTTCGACGAAAGAGCGCGTGCCAATGCGGAAGAGATCGTGGTCTTTCCCGTTCCGCCTTTGCCCATTACGATGAAGCGCTTAGACTTTGCCCACCCCTCATTGGCAAAAGATTTGCTTTTTTCAGGCCTAGATCTTAAGGACTCCAGCAACTTGCGCAAAAAGGTCATCGCTTTCTGCCACTCGCCTTTCTAAAAGTTCAAGTTCCGGCCCCAAATGAGGAAGAAGCCGGATTACCAACCCCGCCGAAGGAGCCGGCAATCCGATGAAGCTGCCCAAAAGCAAAAGGGCAAATGCCTCTTCCTGCGCCGTAAGTTCCGCTTTGACGTAATCCGTGGCCTGAAGTTTTGTTATTTTCTTTAAAAGCTCAAAAAAGTCCTCGCCGATCATGGAACTGCCTTCGCTCAAGTCTTAAATTAAGGCTTTATCGTCTCGGGATATTTTGCTTTTATAGTCGACGTATTCTGCAAAGAACGATAAAAATCATATAGGAATATGAGGGCCAGAAGGATCTCCAAAACTACGAATCCCCGCACCAAAGGCGAAGAGGGGACGGCAAACAAAAACCACCAAAGCCCTACGAAGACTGTAAACCATAAAGCTCCTGCACAGGCGATTATGAACCTTACGTGCCCTTTGGGAGCAGTGCCAAGCTGCAACACCCACAGAGCGATAGTTAACAAAGTAGCGGCTGCAAGCATTTGATTTGCGCCGCCGAAGGCTGGCCATAGCACGCTGTAGGCTTTGCCCCAGGCAAGGGCTATGCTCAGAGCCGATGGTATAGCCGACGCCAGCCAACGGTGGGTAATTGCCCTGTGAAAAATCCCTCCGCTGCTTTTAAGCGGCTCCCACACCTCTTCCCAGGCAAAACGCAACACTCTGTTCCCTGTATCCATGGAAGTAAGGGTAAAGGCAGAAACCCATAGGCTTGAAAAGATCGTCCCTGCCTGGGCAGAGATGCCAAAGGCCTGCTCGAAAAGTCTTCCGTAGCTTTCCGTAAAAATGCCCAAGGGGCCTCCGACAGCTCCTATGGCCTTTACATAATTTTTGCCAAGATAGAGAGGTTCCTTTAAGCTTTCAGCCACTACGCCGATTTCGGAGAGCCTTCCGCTTGCTTCCTTAAATACGAGCAAGCCGAAGGCAGCAATGGTCACCGTTACGACCGAAGAGAGCAACCCTTCGGTCAGCATGCCTCCGTAGCCTACGATAAGGCCCTGAGTCTCCTTGTCCAGCTGTTTGGAGGTTGTTCCTGAGCCAATGAGCCCGTGTATCCCCGAGAGGGAACCACAGGCAATTATCAGGGGAACAACTGGCCAGTAGGGAGACGGTACTCCTCCGACGATATTCGGACTCCAACTTGTAAAGCCGGCCAACTCCATCTTTGCCCCCACGAAAATTAAAGCAACAACTCCCAGGGCAAGACCAAAAACGAGTATATAGGAGTTAAGGTAGTCCCGCGGTTGAAGCAATATCCACACCGGCAAGGAGCTAGCTGCCATCATATATACGAAGAATATAATTAACCACCCCTTATAACTGATGCTCAGCGGAGTCAAAGACCCCAGCCATATAGCACCGAGGGTCAGGGAAATCCCAATAATGCTTCCTAATACAAAGTTGATCCGCAGCTTGTACAGCAAAATACCCGTTACAATTGCAGCTGCTATAAACCAAACGGACATGCTCGCCACGTCGGGACGGGCTATATATAGATATGCTAAAGATGTAGCGAACGCAGCAAGGGCCAGGACAAGCGTGAGGTAAGCGAATACCTGGAAAAGGTAGGACGTGCGTGGGCGCATCATCTTGCCGGCTATCCACTGGATCGATCTCCCCTCGTGTCGTACTGAAGCCATGATAGCCAAATAGTCGTGGACTGCTCCAATCAATATGTTTCCAAACCAAATCCAAAGCAAACCCGCCCACCAACCCCAAGCCATGGCCAAGGCAGGGCCGAGTATTGGCGCTCCGCCTGCAATTGAAGCGAAGTGATGTCCGAATAAGACGGCAGGGTGCGAGGGAACGAAATCTACATCGTCAAACTTGGAATGCGCAGGGGTCGGTCTGGAATTATCTGCTCCGACGACCCTTCGCTCGAGGCTTTTGCCATACCATAAATAGCAGACGAGATAAATGAAGATTCCGATTATCAATAAAACCGAGGTGTTCATCCCTTCAAACAAACCTCCTTTATAAAATATAAAAAGTTTATATCGTTCTTGCCACAGGATGGGCTATCAAGGAGAAAAGGTCAAAAAGCGTCTCCTGTTTTTCTCTAATCTCTTTGAGCTTTTCCGCGCTTATGATCCATATATCCATCGGCTTTGCAGGCTCAATCAGCGATTGGCCGAAGGGCTTAATACAGCCGGCAAGCTTTAATGCTTCTTCCTCGGTTTCGGTAACCCAAATCACCCAACTGAGCGAATCCTGATCAGCCAGATCCAGGTCGTAGTAACCCGGCAGAAATATGTGCCGCTGATTCATCAGGAAAAGATGCACCTTGCCTATCGTTTCTATGTAGTCTTTAATATGATCCTCGAAGGGGGTAAAGCCCTTGAAGAAAAAGAACCTGTCGGCGTTTACAAGCCCTAAAATGTCGTTGGGATGCTTTGGAAATTGCATGTAGTAGGCAAAATCGTATCGAGAGAGAAAAAACAAATCCACAACGAAGGATTCACAGGAAATTCCGTTTTCCTCCATCCAGGCTTTGATTTCTTCGATGCCTGGAGGAGTCGCCTCCCGAGCTTTCAAGCCGGTGAGGTTAAAATGCTCTTTTATCTTGACGACGCTCTCGTGGCATAGGTATGTCCAATCGATATGGTTGTCCTTTAATTTGAATATTTGGTTTCCTCTTAAAGGTGGCACATATTTAAGAGCTTTTCCCGGATAAAACTCCTTGAGCCCCCATCGCGAGGTAAAGCTGTTGTCCAAAAGAATTTGAAGCCTGGTGCGCCAGAGGCTCTGTCTTTTTTCTTGAAAGCTCTTGGGAGAAGTAGCGGGCTCTTCGTCGATGAATTGCTCAAGGCAAAGTTTTTTGAAGGCTTGACGACCTTTTTCGCTGAGGGTGTAAATCCCATTATCTGCCTCAAGGAATCCAAGGTCCTCAAGTTTTTTCAATCCCCTGCAATCTTCCCCGATCAAGACTAGCGTTTCTTCATCCCAGCATGGGTGATCCTTATCGAACAACAGTAAAATTGTCTCGTAATCCACAGTGTTTTTCTCCTCTCGACTGAAAATCAAACGAATAAGGTTTTGACTTCTTCCTATTGATCCAGCAGATAACTCTGCAGGTCCTTTCCGGTGAAGCCTTTACCTATTCCCACGGCCAGCTTTAACCTGGCCTGAAGGGGAGTCAGGTTGCCGCCCGAAAGGACTCCAAGCTCTATCAACTTTTGAGCGCTCCCTTCATAGCCATAGCAAGTCAGGACTCGAGCCTGAAGACATCTCGAGGTAATGACCACAGGTACGTCGTTGCGAACGATTTGTCTTATTTGCGGTACCCATGCCGGATTTACATTTCCAGCCCCAAAGCCGGCCAGGACCAGCCCCTCCAAATTCTCGTCCTCGGCCAGCATTTTTAAAATCCTCTCTCCGCCTCCCAAGGTAGCCCAAAGGATCTCCACTTCCTTTGCCGGTTGGACCATCTCTTCGATTACCCTTCCGCGTTTTGGCTTTTTCAACACACATGTCTTGTTCGCCACTATTTCGGCAACAGGCCCCTTGTTGAGGGTAGTCATGGCATCCTTTCTGTAGCTATTGAGCTTATAAACCTCGTTGGCAGCAAACAATTGATCCTGAAAACATACCAAAACGCCGAGCCCCCAGGTGGATTCGGAGGAAGCGGCAAGCAAGGAATGGTATAAGTTACGAGGGCCGTCAGAACTCAACTCTCCGTGGGGCACCATGGATCCGGTAATTATCACGGGGTAGGGGTAGGGCCAGAGGAGGTCAACCAAATAAGCCATTTCCTCCATGGAGTCCGTCCCGGTGGTCACGACTATCCCACTAAGGCCTTGAGCGGCTTCCTTTCTCAATAATTCCACGAGATCGGCCATCATCCTGATGTTGTAGTGACTGCTGGGCTGATGGCTCCAATCCACTACGCTTACTTCGCATGGAAGATCTTTGGATTTAAGCCATGAAAGCATTTCTCCTGCATTCAGGCCCGGCACGTAACCCTTAGCACGTTCATCATACATCATGCCAATGGTTCCGCCCGCAGCTACTAGCAAGACCTTGGAGCTTTCCGACATCCTAAACACCTCCTAAACGTAAGTACAAGTGTAACACTTTTTGAGTTTCAAAAAAGAGGGGGTAATGTTAAAATTGTGCTCCGAGGACTATATAAAACGGGAAGGGTGATTCACGGTGCGAACCGTGGTTGTTGGCGGAGGGAATGTTGGCTTCAATGTGGCAAAGAAATTGGTCGACCTAGGACATGACGTCATCGTAATAGAGCAAGATGAAGAAAGAGCAGCTAAAGTCGATGAAATGCTTGACGTAATGGTCATCACAGGCAACGGCGCCAGACCGCAAATTCTGGCTCAGGCCGGCATACATGAGGGCGGAGACGTTTCTTTGCTGATCGCATGTACCGATAGGGACGAAGTTAATATCTTGTCATGCTGGATCGCTAAAAAAGCCGGGGTTAAGCACACCATATCCAGAGCCAGAAACCTTGAGTTCACCGATAACCGCATTTGGGCCGATGCAATAGGTATAGATGAAATGATCTCTCCCGAAAGATCCGTAGCGGGAGTTATAGAAAACATGCTATCCATGAGCTCGATTATCGTCTCCGACGAGCTGTGGGACGGCATTGCTTCTTTATATGCAATGAGAATCAAAAAAGGAGCACTTATGGCAGGCCGCCCCTTAAAAGAAGTGAGGGAGCTTCGTCCAGACGTTAATTCCTTAATTGTATACGTGGAAAGACAAAGTAAGGAAGGTTTTATACCCCGCGGAAATACAATATTGGCAGAGGGAGATCTATGCTATGTCGTTTCGCTGAAAAAAGATGCCCATTTACTCGAGCGTCTGTTTGGCATCAAGGAAAATTTCAAATTAAAACGCATAATGGTAGCCGGGGGAGGGAAGATAGGTTTTCAAGTTGCCAGGAGATTTGAGAATAATTATAAAGACATCGACGTCCGTTTAATAGATCTTGACCCTCATAAATGTCAGCGGTTGTCGAGTGAATTGACCAAAACCCTTATCCTCCAGGGGAACGTAGCCGATGAAGATGTTTTACTTAGTGAAGGCATAGACGATGTAGATGGTTTTGTTGCGACAACGGCAAATGATGAGCTAAATATACTTGTGGCAATTTTGGCCAAGGAACTTGGCGCAAAAAAATCTATCGCCGTTGTCAGGCACGAAACATATAGAAAACTCGAGAATCGGCTTTCTCTAGATGCTATGGTGAACCCACATGAAGCCCTCGTGGCAGCCATAATGCGCTATGTGACCCTGAACACCAAAGGAGCTATCATGTCCACGGTGAAACAAATCAATGCCGAGATGGTTGATCTGGTGATAGGCGAAGGATCTCCTGTCGCAGGCAAGAAAATTATAGATCTGCATCTATACCCTTATGCTATTATAGTCCTGGTCCAACGAAACGATGAAATTTTTGTTCCCGGCGGAATGACTGTGTTGAAACCGGGGGATAGAATATTGCTCTATATAAATGCACCCAATGAAGACAAAATATTGTCCATGTTTATAAAAGAAAATAAAAAAGGTGCCAAGAGACTATAGCCATGCGCTTCAATATCGTAGCGAAAATTTTGGGACTAATCGTAGGAGTAGTATCGCTTTTTATGTTGTGGCCCCTTGCATGGGCTTACTTAGACAATTCTTCCGAAGTCGGTCCTATATTTTCTTCGATGATAATCGGAATTGCCATAAGCGTAATTTTGCTTTTTGCTGGCAGCAATTCCACCTCGACTGATATGAGGCCAAGGGAAGCGTTGGTGATAGTAGGGTTATCCTGGCTTTCGGTTTCTGCCATAGGGGCCTTACCTTTTTGGCTTTCCGGAGCCCTTCCCAGCTATACCGATGCCTTTTTCGAGGCCGTATCGGGTTTTACAACCACAGGATCTACAGTACTGACTGATATAGAGGCCAACGGCAGAGGAATACTTTTTTGGAGAAGCCTAACCCATTGGTTAGGCGGTATGGGGATCATCGTTTTAGGATTGGCCGTCCTTCCCTTCCTGGGAGTGGGAGGACGTCAACTTTTTCGCGCAGAGGTGCCCGGGCCGGTGCCCGAAAAACTGACGCCCAGAATACATCATACTGCTCTTCTTTTGTGGGGAGTTTACTTATTTTTAAGCGCTCTTGAGGCCTTTCTTTTGTATGTCGGAGGTTTATCTCCCTTTGAAGCTCTTACCCATACATTCGGCACAATGGCAACGGGGGGTTTTTCTCCTTTGAACGGGAGCGTAGGGCAATACAACTCCCTTTACGTCGATTCTGTTGTCACCATATTTATGTTCATGGCGGGTGCTAACTTTGCATTGCATTACAGATTGCTGGCCAGGCGGGATCTAAACGCATGGTGGCGGGATGATGAATTCAGATTTTATCTTATAGTCATTTTAGGAGCCATCGTTACAATATCTCTGATATTGTTTAAAAACAATATTTACGATAGCGTCTCCAAAACGATTCGTTACGTTTCTTTCCAATCCATCAGCATTATGACGACCACGGGCTTTGTAACGGCCGACTACGAACAGTGGCCGGTTTATGCCCAGTCCTTATTGCTCATCCTCATGTTTATAGGAGGATGCGCCGGATCGACTGGTGGAGGTACGAAAGTCGTAAGACTCATGATCCTGCTCAAACATGTCGGTATCGAGCTTAAGACATTGATTCATCCGCGGGCTCACTATTCGATGAGGCTCAATGGCAAAACTGTGGAATGGGGTATTGTCCTATCCATCTTGGCCTTTTTATCGCTGTATGTAATCGTATTCGTTATTTCCTTTCTCCTGTTAGCATTGTTGGGGGTAGATTTGATCACTGCCATAGCCGCTGTGGCTGCTACCCTCGGGAATATCGGACCGGGACTGGGTAACGTGGGACCCATGGATAATTACGCAGATCTGGCTATGCCGGTCAAATGGATACTTTCCTTCTGCATGCTCTTTGGACGTCTGGAGCTTTATCCGATGATGGCGCTCTTTTTGCCTGACACGTGGAAAAGATGACCTATGTATCCTTTCTTACCCTTACACAGATAATGATGTATAATGAATATGCAGTGTACGAAATAAAGAAACCTTTGGAGAAATGAGATGACGGCGACAAGCAGCAGAAAAACCGTAATTTTAGCGGATATGGCGCTTTTGATTACGGCCATGCTTTGGGGGTCCGGCTTTGGAACGACAAACTGGTTACTTGGTTTTATGTCGCCCCTTTGGCTGCTGTCGGTTCGCTTTCTCCTGACTGCAGGTATTCTTTATTTACTCTTTCACTCAAGATTATCCCTTTTAAACAAGCAAGATATCATTTTAGGGTGTCTCTTGGGAGCCTTACTGGCAGGTACCTTTGTGGCTCACATCATCGGACTGCTCTTTACAACTCCCGGGAAACAATCTTTCATAACAGGTAGTTATGTCGTAATGGTGCCCATATTGTACGCACTATTTTACAGAAAAATGCCGTCGCCTGTCGCTACAGTTGGAGCGGTTCTGGCAACTGCCGGACTTCTAGTGATGGGATTTACTCCCGGAATGAGTTTTAACTTAGGCGACGCGCTTTCTCTGCTGCTTGCCCTGGGGTGTGCGCTCCACGTTCTTTTCGTGGGCAACCTGAGCCGAAGAATAGATCCCGCAGCATTGACGCTCCTTCAGATGGCTTCGGCAAGCGTAATCCTGACGGTTTCAGCGTCTTTGATCGAACCCTTTCCCTCCTTTCGAGCGGTTCCGCTCAAAGCCTGGTTGGGCATTTTCTACGTAGTTTTATTCGTCACCGTAATTCCCTTTTTAATGCAGACCATCGCCCAAAGATATAGCCCCGAGGTGCACGCAGCCGTGTTGCTTTCCCTGGAAAGCCCTTCAGGCTACGCATTCGCCGTTCTCATTGGTGAAGAGCTAGCAAACGCACAGGTCGTCTTGGGCGGAATGATCGTATTTGCCGGGGTCGTAATCACCGAACTTGAGGCTTTTATCCTAAAGAGGTTTGTCCGCCCATCTAATGCCAGAATTAATGAAGATGCTCCTGAACAAAACAGCACTCGTATATCTAACTCAAAGAAATAAAGACATTGGACATAGAAAAGATCATGTGCGAGTGTAGGCAAAGAATTGGCGCTATTTCAAGTCGTGCCGGGATATAATAATTCTTAAGGAGAAATTACTTTGGAGAAAATAACTGATAAAAATATAAAAGAACGCCCAAGAGCCAGAGATATTAACATAAATATCGGAGTATTTCCTCCGGGGAATTACAACGCTATTACCGACGTAAAAGGAGTTAAGGTGGGACATTGCACTTTGATTGAAGGCGAAGGAGCCTTAAAACCGGGAAAGGGACCAGTGCGGACGGGAGTAACTGCTATCGTTCCTCACGAGGGCAATATTTTCAAGGAAAAGCTACCGGCTGCAGCTTTCGTCTTTAACGGCTTCGGAAAATCAACGGGATTACACCAGATAAACGAGGTAGGAAATCTGGAGACACCGATACTTCTTACTAATACTTTGAACGTCCCGCTTGTGGCGGATGCGCTCATAGATTGGATGATAACGCAAAACCCAGAGATCGGCATTCAAACCTGCACAGTCAATCCGGTTGTGGGAGAGATAAACGACGGATTTTTAAACGACATCCAAGGACGCCACGTCAAAAAAGTACACGTCCACGAAGCCTTAAAGGAAGCAAGGTCGGGTGCGGTGGAGGAGGGCGTCATCGGTGCCGGAACGGGGAGCTCTTGTATGGGATGGAAGGGTGGAATCGGGACGTCGTCCCGTCTTCTTCCTCCCGAGTTGGGCAGTTATACCATTGGGGCTTTGGCGCTTACAAACTTTGACGGTGCCCTGACAATCGACGGAGCTCCTGTCGGAAGAGAGTTGGGCCATCTTCCTTACTCTGAAAATACAAATCAGCGAATTTGCGGTCCTCTCTTTGAAAAAGAGCTTGGCGGATCCGTCATGGTCGTCATAGCCACGGATGCGCCCCTATTTCACAGAGGGCTGATGCGCGTTGCAAAACGGGCAGTTTTAGGACTTGCCCGGATGGGATTTTACGGAAGCAACGGGTCCGGAGACTTCTTTATAGCCTTTTCAACAGCCCATACCGTTCCCCACGAGACCGACAAACTGACCCTACGAGGCACTACGGTAACCAATGAGGCCCTTTCGCCGCTGTTTCTGGCAACGGTCGAAGCTGTCGAAGAAGCGGCGGTGAACTCCATTTTAAAGGCCACAACCGTGGTGGGACGAGACGGCAATTTCAGAGAAGGCATAGATATAAACAAAGTAATAAAAACTATAAAAAAACATAGATGTTAACTTATATGCGATTCTAAAAGCGGTTGAACGATACCTCCTTCGCACAATCCAAGACATGCATCTACAACATCCAGGTTTCTTTTGAGCTCATCCATGACGGTCTCGATAGCCGCTGCCTTACGATAGGGTCTAAAAAACAGGTCGGGTATCACTATAATCGCCCGACCTGTCGTGCATACTAAAACCCCAGCGTCTCGCCCACTAAAATTACATGACATTCCCGCCCGGAAGGAGCCCTTTCCAGCACCAGCATGGCACGGCAAACCCGCTCGGGCGAATCGCAGTCCACACAATAGCCAAGGGAGGCACAGGGCGTTTTGATATTAAGTCGCATTGCGTTAGGCGGAGTAGCGAAGTTTTTAACGCGTGCTATAGCCGCATCTACATCACCGGGGCAAACTTTATTCATTCCGATGACATATATTATCTTCCCCATGGCCCATGCCATTCCGGCAACCCTGTTGCCGTTTCCGTCGATGTTAACGATAGTCCCGTCAATGGTGATAGCATTAGCGCTCGTCAAAAATACGTCGCACAAAAGCTCATCGCGAAGCCTATTTAATCTCTCCCTTCCCGCAAGGCTCGGATCCCAGTGGTGGACAACCTGGTTGCCTCTTTTTTCCAACTCTTCAAGCAAGCCCAATTCTCTTATCGTCACGCTTCCCGGAATGCCCACGCTGGTACCTTCGGGTATCAATTCCAGCACCGAATCCTTGGCTTCATCGGCCGTTGCCACATATAGGGCCTTATAGCCTTTTTTCTCTAAGTTTTTCACCATAGCGTTACCCAAAAGATCATAATGATTTTTTCTGAACCTTTCCCAATCAGCCATGCAATATCCCTCCTCCATATTTTGTGAATAAAATTACTTCAGCTTGACTCCTACCGTTAAAATGATAACATTAATTGGCGAATCATTTCTTGACGAAAGGGAGGATATTGATGTGTAAAGTTGTCACTTCCGAGGGAGATTTTGAACATGAGCATCATCATTCCCATGTGGACGATCCTTTAGAGATAGCGGAATTACTCAGAGAAACCCTGGCGGACGAACTCGATTCCATGAGCGGACTTGCCGGTACTTGGCATATGATCGAAGACGAGGTTATTAAAAACAAGCTGATGGAAGCTCTGCGATCAAAACAAAAAACGATCTCCCTCCTTTATGAGGCTCTGCAGGAAAGCGAGAAGAAGGTCTGGGGTTAACCGGTTTAGCCGTATCGCTTATCATCGCAAATGCCAGACTCCATCAATACATGACGATTTACAAGGAGGCTGGCATTTGCAGCAGTATAACGTGGGCTTCTGAACGAGATCGTCTTAAGTTTTATCGATATGTATCTTGCCCCTGACGTAAGAAAAGTAAATACCTGTCAAACAGGTAATAGCCGAGATAAAAAACGCCAGATTAACGCTTCCCAAGAATAGATCGAGGTTTGCAGCTATTTGTGCTTTTCCGAGCTTTACGGAAAATATTGCCGTGGCCAAGGCGAGGCTCATCGTTTGACCGAGCAGTCGCATGGTGGCCAAAGTGCTTGAGGCAGCTCCGTAATATTCGTTTGTGACGGAACTCATTATGGCGTTAACATTAGGTGACGAAAAAAGGGCAAAACCAAAACCCAAAAAACAGAGGGCAAAAATCAAATGAAAAAAGGATGTGGCAAGGCTTAATCGCGACAAGAAAAAGAGGCCCAACGCCGTAAGGGCCATGCCCACAGAAGCGATGTACCTCGGCTCGACGTTATCCGACATGCGTCCTGCGAAGGGAGAAAAACCGGCTTGGATGGCCGGCTGTATCACCAAAACGGACCCTGCCAGCTGTGGAGATATACCCTTGACATATTGCAAATAGAGGCTCAACAGAAAGGCAACCGATGCCGTTGCCGCGTAATTTATTAAGGCAGCCAAATTAGAAAAGGCAAAACTCCTATTCCCGAGAAATAGCTTTATATTGAATACAGGATTAGAGACAATCCATTGATGCCTTAGAAATAGAAGGGCGATTACAATGCCGGCCGAAATGAAATAAAGGCTTTTAACTTGAGGTACGAGAAAAATGCCATACATAAATGATAACAAAAAGATGACATATAAAGCGCTGCCCAATATATCGAAGGGTTCATCTTTGGCAACCCTCCATTCTCTTTTAATATAACGAAGTATCATATAAAAAACAAATAAGCTGAAAACACCCGTTGAAACGAAGATACTTTTCCACCCGAAGTTTTGGACTAAAATCCCGCCGCAGAAGGGCCCCATCGATAATCCCAAATACGTCGCTGCCGTATTGATGCCCATAGCCCTTCCTCTCTCTCCTGGCGGAAAAATGGAAGCAAGTATGGCAACCGACGTCGTAACAATCATTGCACCGCCTATTCCCTGCAGCAGACGACAGAAAATAAGGAAAGTCAAATTCATAGAAAACAATGCAAGAAAGTTGAAGATTGCCAAAAGCGCAGCGCCCAACAAAAAGATCTTCCTTCTTCCGATTATGTCGGCAGCCCTTCCCACGGGGACTAAGGCAGCTGCCGTTGCAAGCATGTAAGAGGTTGCGACCCAACCCAGATCTGCAGCGTCAGCTTTGAAATAAAGACCTATGACCGGCAAAGCTATGTTTACCGTCGATATCATAAAAGGCCCCAGGAAAGAGGCCGCTGCCGAGACAAAAAGCACTCTTCTTTTAAATGACTTATCCGTCAAGGCAAATACTCCTCACAGCAGAAATTAAAACAAAGGACTGAACAGCTTGGTAATTCCGTAAACCACGCGTTCCAGAGCCGGCCTTTTTTCCCATTCGTTGGGGTGTAATAGTTTGGATCGGGCCATATAGGCCTCCTGCGCCCCGAGAATGCAATTTATCTCCTCTTGGCTATAAAAAATCAAATCTACCTCGAAATCCAAAGCGAATGAACGAATGTCGAAGTTGCTTGTCCCAAGAAAGGCCAAGTCATCGTCTACAGTAACGGTCTTGGCATGTAATATATCTCCTTTATATTGGTAAATTTTGACTCCCATTTCAAGGAGGGGAGAGAAGTAGGCTCTGGCGACGCTGCCTACTATGAGCTTATCGGCCCTCTCGGGCACAATTAACCTCACTTCTACACCCATGATGCGTGCCGTTTCTATGGCGCGCATGGTTTCGCTGTCGGGTATAAAATAGGGAGTTGTTATAGTGACCCGTCTTTCCGCGTTCAGTAAAGCTAAAACCAGCAACCTTTGATAATTTTGCAGCTGCATCGACGGACCGCTAGGCACAGTCTGAACGATAGCATTTCCCTCTTTATTCAGCCTGGGAAGAAAATACAACATTTTATCCAGAGGCACATCTTCATGAGTTTCAACGTACCAGTCTTCATAACATACTGCTAAAAGCTGAATCACCACTGGTCCGGTCAGCCTCACAGAAAGGTCGTGCCACTCACGTCCCCCGGCTTTTCTATTGTAGGAGGGCTCGATGATGTTGTGAGAACCGGTATAAGCAACTTTTCCGTCGATTATTGCAATTTTCCTGTGATTTCTTATGTCATATCTTGCAGTAAAGGAAGTCCTTCTTAGAAACCTTAAGGGTAAAGCCTCGGCAATTTTGACGCCGCTGCTTCGCAGTAAATACGTGTGTTGTCGTAAAAATTCCTTCGCTCCGACAGAATCAACGAGGATACGACATTCAACCCCTCGTCTGGCTGCACTTTCCAACGAATTAAAGAGTTTTTTCGTCATCTTGTCGTATGAAAATATGTAATAAAGGAGATATACGTATCTTTCGGCCTCATCTATATCCTGACACAACCTGTCCAAATATTCCTCTAAATCGGCCAACAATTCCATCTTATTGCCGGCTACCGGACTCATATCGACCATTTTATAGGCCATATAGCTGATTCTCTTTTGTTGATCCCTTAAGACCGGATCGTTAACTTCCTGTAGTACTTTAACCCTGATATCGTGAAGTGCATTGCCTAATTCCGACAGCAATGTTTGGCGCCGCCGTAACCTTTCCCTGGGCAGTCCCGTCGAACCAAAAAGAGAATAGAGAATGAAACCTCCCCAGGGCCATATGTTAATGGCCAACAACCATGCCACGGCTGTAGGAGGTTCGTGTTTAAGGGGGACATAACAAAGCATTCCTATGCGGATGCAAAATGAGGTCAAATTGTACAACCAAAGAAGCAAGGTAGAAAGGTCTTGCATATCCCTTACCTCGATAATATTTTCATGCTAAAGGGCAAAATCGCACACAAGGGGCAAGTGATCAGAAAACGTTACCCGTGGAATTAAAAGGTCAGTTACCTTTATCTTGGGGCTATGGAGAACGAAATCGAGCAACATTCGAGGCGATGAGCTGGGATAGGTCGGCATGGAGTCGGCATTGGCGTTTTTAAGCCCTACCTTCCTTATCAAAGGCTCCAGCTCCTCTTCGCCACCAAAGGTATTGCAATCTCCGGCAAGGATAACGGGCTTGTCTGCCGAAAGACACTTCCTGCTCAATTCCTCCAACTGTTTTGCTCTTGCCTTGCGCCCGAGAGACAAATGGACCAAATAGAGAACAAAGTCATCGTATTCCACTTCCAACATGGCTCTCTTTACCCCAAAGCTGAAATATTTAATATTTGATTTTACCGGCGGTAATTTGGAGACAACCGCATTGCCCTGCAATTTCAACACCGGGGCTTTGGTTATAAAGGATTTGGGATGATATTTGCATCCGAATATCGGCGTCCCACCAATCTTCGATGCCATCTCCACGGGCTGGCTTTTGCCGTTTTGCCTGTACGTACCTCCATCGGATTCTACCAAGCCAACTATATCAGGGTTGAGTTTTATCAAAAAGTCCGATATATCTGCAAAATTCTTTTCAGTTTTCCTGAAACTTCCCCAAAACGGAAAGGGAACATGGTAATCCCAACCTGTCCCCGTAGCATAGCGTATGTTATAAAGTACAAAACGCAATCTTCTTTTCCTCCTCGTCCGCTTTTTAAACCGTAAGGACAAATAATAAAGGATTTTATTTAAAGTAGACGTTTTCCTCACTTGGTATATTAACCATAGAAACCGCCAAATGCAAGTGGAAGAAGCGTAGCGCTCATAAAAAGAATGACAACCGGTCCCGCCATTCATCCGTAAATCGATCTTCCGAAGATTTCCATATTGCTTTGTGCAGGTCAAACAGCAGTTCGGGAGAGCTCAAAACTGCCATGGTATCTTTGTTATTCAAATTTTCCGTTTCTCCCGAAAGGGTCTTTTCCGTTAAGTCTGACGGGGCTTTGAAGTTTTTTCTTAAAAGTCCTCTATGTAGGGCATTTACCCAGGGGTCGAACAAAGCTGTTTTAAATCCCCATTCCAACCAGACAGGGGGGTCAGATATGACTTCGTTCAAGGTCATCATTTCGGGCGAGGGATCCACCTCTTGAGGCGTCAGGAAAATTCCAGCTTTCCTGAAACGCTCCCCGACCGAAGGCCTGCTGGTCCAAACGGAAAGAAAGACCGATAGAACAAAGGAAATCAATATGGGCAAAAGCCAGACGCAAAAGGAGGGATTCACCATACCAACTATAGCTCCCCACAAAAGACCTATCACCATGTTGCTCCAGTGAAATTTAAGGGCATCTTTCCAGGAAATCCCAATGTCGGACCTTTCCTGAGGTCCCCAACCAACTTTTTGCCCAAGCAGGGTAAAAAACAGAAATTTGCTATGAAAAAGCATTTTAATAGGGGCAAAGAGAACGGAAAAAAGCGTCTCCAAAAGAACGCTCAAAGTCAACCTTATCTTGCCTCCAAAAAGTTCCGGTCTTCCTTTGGCCATCACGAGCAGAAGGCCAAAAAGCTTTGGAAGAAAAAGCAACACGATAGTCACTATGAAAAGAAAGAGCGCCCAGCCAGGGTACCATACGGGCCACTCGGGAAACAGCGCGTACTCGCTGGGAAAATATACGGGCTCGACCCAAACGTCGAGCAGTGCCTGCAAAGAGCTCATGAATATAAAACAAAACCAGAGCAATCCAGAGCCATATATCATAACTCCGTTCAAAAAAAGAAAACGATGTGCCGGTATTATGCCCTTGAGCAAAAAGAGCCTCAAATGTTGCAGATTGCCCTGACACCAACGCCTATCCCTGGACAATTCTTCAAGCAGCGTTGGAGGAGTTTCTTCGTAACTTCCCTCCAAATCGTAGGAAAGCCACACTTCGTATCCTGCCCTTCGCATGAGGGCTGCCTCTACGAAATCGTGGCTCAATATCTCTCCTCCCAGGGGCGGATCGCCCGGAAGCCTCGGCAAGGCACAATTTTCCATGAAGGGCTTAACTCTAATGATGGCGTTATGTCCCCAGTATTGAGCATCTCCAAGCTGCCAGAAGCTTAAACCTGCGGCGAAGATCGGACCGTAGACATAGCTTGCAAACTGTTGTATGCGTCCATAAAGCGAGCGTCTTCCCACAGCTTTGGGGGCGCTTTGCAAAATGCCCAGCCTCGGGTTGGCCTCCATAATTGAAGTCATCTCCGTCAGTATATTTCCGCTCATAACGCTGTCGGCGTCGAAAACCACCATATATTTATAGTTTTTCCCCCAACGCCTGCAGAAATCCGCTATATTTCCGCTCTTTTTTTTGACGTTTCTCGTCCTTCTTCGATAAAAAAGTTTGCCCTCAGCGTTTAACCGTTCGCGCCACTCGGCCCAAGCCATCTCCTCGCTTACCCACGCGTTGGGGTCATTGCTATCGCTTAATATGTAAAAATCATAATGTTTCAACATGCCAGTTTTCTCGAGAGACCTGTAGGTGGCCTCTATTCCAGCGAAGACCCTTCCGGTATCTTCGTTGTAAATGGGAAAAACCAGCGCTACTTTAGTATGTTCGTCGATCTTCCTTCTCGAAGCGCTTGGAGCATAGCGATCTACTCCCCTTAAAATCGATACCAACCCGGCGAGAGCTGTCCAAAATCCGACGGAAATCCAGGCAAAAAGAATCGCGAAGGTTATCAACATTAAGTAACCCAAAATTTCTCGGTCTTTGAACTGAATGACTAAACTCATAAAATGGGTTGAAAGCGCCGTAGAACCGACTACCAAGGCCGCAAGAAGAGTTCTTCTTCGATTAGCAGTCCCTTCCCAGCTAGCCCCATTCTTAGAAGTCTCGAAGAGATTGCCGAACTTGACCATAAAATCCCTCGGGACCATGGACGATCTGTTTACGGGGGGAGCAGAGGCGATGCCGCCGTATCCTTTGTTCAGCAAAAGAGGTAAGATCTTTTCCTTGAGTTTCGGCCAACGGGGACTGTCGATCGAGGATGGCTCTTCTTCTAAGTCTCCTTTCAGCTTTGCGATAAGGTCGTCGAACATTCTAAACGTCGTATTGCCCTTGGAAGAGATCTGATGTAAAAACTCAATAGCGATCTCAAGGGAGCGAGTAGTGGTAACTCCCAAAATCCAAATATAGTTGAGCACTCGTTTCGTAAATGTCAAAGCTAAAGCTGCCATAGATAACTCCACTTTTCGGTTAACAGGTCAGGCAAATTATCGCCCTTTTTTAAAAAGGCCTGAATTTCTATTTTAGGACGTTTATCTGGCTGCAGCTGCTCTATGGCGCCTACCGTTTTGGCCTTTACCTGAATTGCGAGCCTCCATCCACCGGTGACTTCGTTTTTTGTCAAAACCTTTTCTACAAGTTCTCCGCCATCGGAGACCTTGACAACCGCTGTCAACCCTGTGTCGGCAGGAATTTCCTCGACGGCCTTGCCGATAAAATCGACCACGAATAATCGAGTATTGTCGCCGTTTCCCTTTCCCGTTCTAGTGGCAACAACGTAACCGAGTCCGTGAGGAGAACCGAGGGGCAAATGCCAGCTCATTCGATAGGAAATATCTATAGGCTCACCCAGGGGAGGAAGCTCCTCGGGCACCCAAAAGGCGACTATATTGTCCGTCGTTTCCCAGTTAGTGGGAATCTCGATCAATTCAACACGTCCCTTTCCCCAACTTCCCCTTGGGGCAATCCAAAGGCTTGGCCGTAGGTCATATCGTGCTTCCAGATCTTGATAATGGTCGAAGTCAATATCGCGCTGCAACAGCCCAAATCCGGCTACATTGTTAGCAGGAAAACTCGTCACGTCCAAGCGAGGTAAATTGCGAAGAGGTCTCCACTCCCAATCTCCGTTTTCATAGGCTATAAGCAATCCGTCCGAATCGTGGACCTCAGGCCTATAGTCATCGGGCAGGGAAATGCTGTTTTCGCCGTAATAGAACATGCTGGTCATGGGAGCAATGCCAAGCTTTTCAACGTCCTTTCTCCTGAATATTGAAGCCTTTACGTCTACCGCCGTCTTTTCGCCAGGTTGAATGTAAAACTTGTATGCTCCTGTGAGGCTTGGGCTGTCCAATAAGGCAAAAACTGTTATGTTTTTCGATTTCTTGGGTGGCTTGACGATCCAAAACTCTTTAAAAAGGGGAAATTCTTCACCCTTGGGCAATGCTGTATCTACCGCAAGCGCCCTTGCTGAAAGGCCATAACGTTGCCCCTTTCCGAGAGCTCTAAAATAGCTTGCCCCTAAAAAGGATATGAGCTCATCGTAATAATCATCTCTATTGAGAGGGTAGTGAATTCTGAATCCCGCAAAGCCTAAGTTATTTAGGTTTTCCGGGGATAATGCATTTTTCCCGTAATCAAAGAGGCTTACGTCGAAGGGAAATTCCTCAATCCCTTCGGAAGTTACCAAGTTGATCTTGACAGGAGTTTTATAAAGAAATCCCAAATGATAAAACCTCAGTTCAAACAGGGAATCGCTGTCCCTCCAAAGGGATTGTTCGGGTTTGAATCGAATATCGCGCCACTGATCGTAAGTCAGGTTTGCGATGGGGTTGGGCAAATTTAACGTTGGCTCTTCATAGGCAGATAGCGATAGGTCCTGTGCCTTCTTCCACACATCTTCTTCTAGACGTTTTATCTGATGATCTATGGATCTCGCATTTCCGTAAGCAACATGTATTTTCAAAGAAAGAAAACAGCTCAATATAAAAAACGCAGCTACCAGCATTAAAATTTTGCTCCTCACCAAAATACACTCCCTTCAAACCTCAAGCCAAAAAAATAACAGTTGCTATGCCCCATTTGGCCGCAAGCATTTATAGCATATATACGTTAAATCTAAAAGCATCCGACAAACGACGTAATCAACCCTTGGACAATCGCTCGACACTCCTATATTGTAAGTACAATCAAATGGAAGGAGAGAGGTAAATATGATCGAACTTTTGAAAAAAAGAAGGAGCATCAGGCGATTCAAAAACATACCCGTAGAAAGAGAAAAGCTGGAAATGCTAAAGGAGGCTGCCCTTCTGTCGCCTACCTCGAAAAATTTACACTCCTGGGAATTCATCTTCGTGGACGACAAGGATATGATTGGCAGATTAGCCGACGCAAGGGGGCAAAGCTCCGCATTTTTAAAGGAAGCACCCTTATGTCTTGTAGTGCTCGGGAACGAAAAGGCAAACGATACCTGGATAGAGGATGCATCCATAGCTGCTATTATAGTGCAGTTAACTGCCTTGTCCCTTGGATTGGGGTCTTGTTGGATACAGATAAGAAACCGCATGCATTCGCAGGAAGTGAGCGCAGAAGATTACGTCCGCGCCTTATTGAACATTCCGAGAGAATACAGAGTGGTTTGTCTTATCGCGATAGGCTATCCCGCCGAAGAAAAAGCTCCTCATGACTCGAGTGAACTCAGGTGGGACAAGATTCATTTAAATAAATGGTAAAAAATAGGGCGAGGTTTCAAATTGCGACACGACGGACCTCGCCCCATTTTCGTCCCCCTAGCCTATGGTAACTTCCAGAAATCTAAGAAAGTTTTCGCCCATTACTCCTGCAATTTCCTTTTCGTCAATCCCCCTTGCGATGAGTTCGGCAGTCAGCTCAAAGCAGCGACTGTGGCCTTTAATGCAATCATAGCCCTTGCTCTCCGACCCTGACAGCTGATGGATCTCGTCACAGAAATCAAAGCCATAACAAATATTCTCGTAGGATCTGACAAGTTCGTATATATGACATACATGATCCGCCAGATCCTTGGCATTGATGTTTTCGTCGTCATCTTTGACAAATTTGCTATAGGCGTTCATGCCAATGACGCCGCCCCGTTTTGCAATTTCAAGAATTTGTTCATCCCTGAGGTTGCGCATGGATGGGACAAGTTTTCTGCAGTTTGAGTGTGAGGCCAGCAGAGGTTTATTGCTAAATTTTAAGACATCATCTAAACCTTCGTCGTTCAAGTGGCTTATGTCTACGTACATTCCAAGCCTTTCGGCCTCCCGAAGCAGTTGCACTCCGAAGTTCGTCAGCCCTCCTTTTCGGCCCTCTTCTTTTGCCTCAAAGTGACAGCCGTCTGCTGCGTAATTTCTCCTGCTCCAAACGATCCCTAAACCCCTAACCCCCAGTTCGTAAAATATCCTGAGCAGGTTTATATCGTTGCCCAGCGGTTCTGCCCCCTCGAAGGAAAGCAACAAGGCCACTATTCCTGAAGATCTAGCCCGCTTTATTTCATCTGTATTTCGACAAAGCGCAAAAAGCCCAGGGCTTTCTTCCATCTCCTGATGTAACGCGCTTATATAATCCAAGGCTTGCCTCAAAGCCATTTCCGGCAGATATTCGTCGGAAATGAAAAGCGATGAGACCACTAAATCGACACCTCCCTCTTTAAAAGAGGGAATGTAATGATTTTCTATAACCTTTCTTTCGCCTCTCTGGCGCCTTTCCCATACCAGTGGGAGCAAGTCGTAATGGACATCGGCAACGAAGTATTTTTTATGAAGCTCCTTTGCCTCTGCGAGAAAATCGCGATCCATCGTAAATATTCCTCCTTCAGATCATCGTGTACTTATTTTAATTTCAAGTCGAAACATATTTGCTTCAAGCATCGTGATGATTATATAATACAAAAACAGTCCTTTAAATAGCGGTGATCTTGAAGTGGATCTTAAAGCGAAAGAAGATGCTCTTAGCGATGTAACCGCCGTAATTCTTGCAGGCGGCAAAGGCTCAAGGGTAGGTCATAATAAGGCGTTTATCAAATTGGGCCACACCTACCTGCTGGAGTTGGTATTGCAAAACATGAGCAAAATTTTTGACGATATAATTGTCGTGACCTCACGCTGCGATCACGACCGAATTCTATCAATTCATTCATCCATGCCGTCATGCTATCACATTAACGTAATATGTGATTCG
This sequence comes from Acetomicrobium thermoterrenum DSM 13490, assembly GCF_900107215.1. NCBI lineage: Bacteria > Thermotogati > Synergistota > Synergistia > Synergistales > Acetomicrobiaceae > Acetomicrobium > Acetomicrobium thermoterrenum. The sequence continues at coordinate 72,537 of NZ_FNPD01000003.1, forward strand.
GATGCAGGTCAAGGGCCTCTACTGGGGCTTTTAGAGGCGTTGAGGGTCTCGAAAAAGGAGTGGCTTTTTCTGGCAGGATGCGACATGCCTTTCATCAATAGATCACTGGTTAAACATATTTTCGGCCTTAAAAATGGGAATTCGCAAGCAGTGGTGCCGCGATTTAAGGGTTTTTTAGAGCCTTTGCACGCCTTTTATCACCGTTCTTGTTTAAAAGAAGCCGAAATCATATACGGCCATGGCAAAAGAAAGATAAAGGACTTTTATCCTTTCGTAAATTTATCCATCTCGGAAGAAAGCGATATGAATGCAGTAAAAAATTACCATAGGTCCTTTTTTAACATAAACGACCTTTACGACCTGACAAGAGCAGAAAAAATGCTTCTTCCCCATCCTCACGGAGAATTTGAAGAGATCTTCATTAATGAGTCGGATCTTCGTAATTTAAGACTTCCAGAAACGCCTCTGAGCTAGCCCATTGTATTCGGACAAAGCAAGATCGTCCGTAGGAGAGGCTGCATCCCAACAGTAAATGAGAAAATCGAGCTCATCGGCTGCAGAGACTATCAGGGCCTCAGGCGAGCTGGGCAACACGGGAGAGCCGTATTCCTTCTTTCCGTGATGGCTTATTATGATGTGGCCAATTGCCAAAGCTGTCTCTTCGTCCAAGGCGTATTTTTTGGCATGCTCCATAAAGATGGAGTAACCCAAAGGAATGTGATCTATTACGGCTCCCTGCAGTGTAATTTGAGGGATCAAATCTATGGAGTAAGCCTCCAGTTTACCGATGTCGTGGAGCAAGGCACCGGCAGTTAAAACGTCCATATCTATCTTTAGTCCCTTCTTCAAATAGGAGACACCTATCGATCTGGCGCTTTTAGTTACGTCAAGCGTATGTTCAAGGAGACCGTGGACGTAAGCGTGGTGGTTTTTCACCGCAGCGGGAGCTATTTTGAACTGTTCCCATAAGCTGCCGCTGAAAAGTTGAAGCAAAAAGGTTTGTATGGGGTCACCGCATTCACCGACTATCTCCCAAAAATCTGTCTCCATTTGTTCGACGGGAACGGGCGATTTTTCGACGAAGGATTCCGGAGGATATTTGTCGGAGTCCAGAAGATATACTTGATTTACATGATACTGAAGCTTCTGCTTGAACTTCGAAACAACCCCAAATATTCCCACAGGTTGCTTTGAGATGTAGTCCATTTCGGCCAATTCATCTAAAGTTAAAAACTTCTTCTCGCCGCATCGGGCATCCCACCACTTGCTGTCAGACCACGCCTTGGCATTTAAAGTTCCGCTAGTGTCCATGATCGTCAGGTCCCAGTAAGGCTTGTCGTTTTTGTCTTTTTTGAGTTTGGCCGTAGCCAGCAAGCCGACAGCTTTAAACTTATCTCCCGATTTCTTGTTTTCTTTTATGTCAGCAATGAGCAAGCAGCTTTCATCAGACATCTATATCACCCTATCTTGTTTATCGGTTTCATCATGACCTTTCGTATTTCACGGACTCTTCAGCATCATTTTATACCATGAAGGAAACCGAAATGCCAGACGTGTATTTTCCTGCTAAAAGGATTTAAAATTTACCCCTCTGTTTCATATCACAAAATGTTAAATTGTGGCTTATAATACCTAACGAAGCATTCAAAACAAAACTAAGGAGAGTGAACAAAGAAATGGCCTTTATCCTAAAAAGGAGATTAACAAATGAAAGGGCACTTCTAGGAACCTTTGCGGTGCTGCCTTCAGTCGATTCCATTGAAATATTAGCTTTGGGCGGCTTTGATTTCGTGGTTTTAGACAGGGAGCATGGCCCTCATTCTGTGGAAAAGCTGCAGGACATGGTAAGGGTAGCACAACTTCACGAGATGGCAACTTTAGTCAGAGTGCCCGAAAATTCTAAGAAAGAAATTTTATGGGCGCTGGACTCAGGCGCCGACGGGGTACTCGTTCCCATGGTCGAAAAGGCCTCGGATGCCATAAAAGCGGTAAAGGCAGCCAAATACACCCCCGTCGGAGAGAGGGGAGTTGCCTTAGTAAGATCAGCCCAATACGGCAGCCAGGAGATGACATCTTATTTTAAGGAATCTAACGACAATACCTTCGTCGCTCTGCAGTGTGAGAACACGACGGGTTTGGCAAATCTCGAGGAGATAGTGAACATCGAAGGGGTAGATATGATCTTTTTCGGGCCCTTCGACATGTCGGCTTCCCTGGGAATTCCGGGGCGAACGCAGGATCCAAAGGTCGAAGAGGTTGCAACGCAGATCTTAAAAATATGCAAAAGCGCAGGCAAGGCAGCAGGAACCTTTGCGACAACCCCTGAGGAAGCGGCTAAGCGCTTCGAACAGGGATTTAACCTGGTCGGACTTGGCATCGAGGCATCAATATATCTTAATGCAGCTTCGCGAGTCGTAGCCGATGTAAAATCCAAAGGCAAAAAGATCTAATAGCTATGTCGTAAGATATAGAATATGTGCCATTTCCCTTTGGCTCATATTCTATATCTTGCAAGCTCGGCCTCGTGAGCCGGTCCGGTTACTATGTTCAGTCGGTCTTCGCTCGAAGCAATGAACACTCGCACGACGCCATTTTCATGATCGCTGTAACGCGCTACAAAACGGGCAGCCCTTTCTAAATTTTCTTTCGATATGATTCCCTTTGGAGCGTAAAGCAATGCTACGGGACCTTTAACGTTGATGGGATTTAACAGTAAGATGTGAGGCAAACGCAGTTGGAGCAACCGCTTGTTTTCCCTTGCATCCCTTCCGATGACCAAATGAGCGTTCTCGGGGAGCAAGAAGTGCCGCCCCACGCGCAAACAAGCTGCATGAAAGAATGAGAAATCTTCCTTTAAGGCATTCATTAATCGCTCTAATTTTACCGAAAAAAACTTCTCGGTCAGCGGACACCCACCACCAGGGGATGGGTAGCTATCGATATTCCATTGCCTTGCCAACTCTATCTGTTTTTTTCGTCCCCTGCCGGAAATGGAAAGAAACCACTCCCTTTTTATTAAACCATTCCGTTCTGGCACCGTCGGTGGAAGAAGCTTGGCCGATAGAGACCTGACGATATACTCACCAAACCCCGAAGCAGAGTCCACATGTCTCAAGGCCTGCGACGTCTGAGATTTCGGCCTTTCGCCCAACACTTCTCCCGTTGCCAAAAAATCGTATCCTCTTTCTCGCATCAAATTTCCTGCCTTTTTGAGCATCAAAGTATGACAATCTATGCAGGGATTCATGCATTTCCCAAAGCCGTGGGGCGGATCGAAGAGGAGTTTAATGTATTCTTTTTCAGGCAGCGGTGCTATAATTAACGGGAAATTATATCGGCGTGCCGCTATAATAGATTTTTCAGCGGAGAAAAAGGGAGTAGTAAAGGCCAGGCAAGTTACTGTAACCCCGTTTCTGCGCAAGAGTTCACCGGCAAGCAAGGAATCAAGTCCGCCGGAAAAAAGAAGTAATGCCTTCGGGGATTTGTTCTTCATTTGCTTACCTCCCATATAATCAATGATAATTGATAATTATTGATAAAATCACGTCAGCTTTGATAGACTATCCGAAGTCTCTTTATGCGTCAAATGACGCCTATTTTTATGAGGTGGTTGATAAATGACAAACATGAATAATATAAGAAATTTTTGCATCATAGCTCACGTTGATCACGGCAAGTCGACGTTAGCAGACAGGTTGCTCGAATATACGAATACCATAGATTCGCGAAAAATGCGACAGCAGTTTCTGGATACAATGGATATAGAACGCGAAAGGGGAATTACGATAAAACTTGTGCCCGTAAGAATGCAATACAGGGCGAATGACGGCAAAGAATATATACTCAACCTCATAGACACTCCCGGTCACGTGGATTTCAGTTACGAGGTGTCTAGATCCCTAGCCGCTTGCGAGGGCGCACTATTGGTCATCGATGCAGCACAAGGGGTGGAAGCTCAAACTCTTGCCAACGCTTATTTGGCTGTTGATCAGGGATTGGAGATCATCCCCGTGATAAACAAGATAGATCTCCCCGGAGCACGTCCCGATGAGGTATTGCGACAGATCGAAGAAGTGATCGGGTTGGATTCTTCCCAGGCTATTTTAGTCAGCGCTAAGGAGGGAATCGGAATACCGGAGGCGCTTGAAGCGATTGTGAAACGCGTTCCCCCTCCTACAGGTAATGAAGATGCCAAACTTCAGGCTCTGATATTCGACTCAATCTACGACAACTACAGAGGGGTAATATCTTACGTCAGGGTAGTAAACGGATGTATTAAAAAGGGTCAGTCCATCTTCTTTATGGCGACAAGAAAAGAATATGAAGTGGAGGAAGTGGGATTTTTTACGCCCTTCATGTCCCCTGCTGAAGAACTCAAGGCAGGAGAAGTAGGCTATGTCATTGCAAACGTAAAGACCATCTGGGAAGCCAGAGTGGGGGACACGATAACCGATGCAAATTCGCCTGCCGACAAACCTTTGCCTGGGTATAAGCACATCAAACCCGTCGTCTTCTGTGGCCTGTATCCGCTGGACAGGGACGACTTTCCCCGTCTCCGCGAGGCTATAGAGAAATTGCAATTAAACGACTCAGCATTGGCCTTTGAGCCGGAGACTTCGGAAGCACTGGGCTTCGGCTTCAGATGTGGTTTTTTAGGACTTCTTCACATGGACATCACTATCGAGAGGCTTAAAAGGGAATTCGAGATAGATTTAGTCGCCACGGCCCCAACCGTAGCCTATGAGATCCTTTTAAAAGACGGAGAAGTCATTGAGGCCAGAAAGCCCTCCGACTTTCCAGATCCCGTAAAGATAGAGGAGATCAGGGAACCCTTTATTAGGCTTACGATATTTTTGCCTTCCGATTATGTTGGCAAAGCCATGAAACTTTGTCAGGACAGGCACGGAGAGTTTGTTTCGCTGGATTACATTACGCCAGAGAGGGTAAAGCTTATTTACGACCTTCCCTTAGCCGAATTCATCGTGGATTTCCACGATAGGCTAAAATCTCTCACAAGAGGTTACGCATCCATAGATTACGAACAGGTAGGATACAGAAAATCCGATCTGGTCAAGGTGGACATCCTCATTCACGGCGAGCCAGTCGATGCCTTTTCCTTCATCTGCCATAAAGACGACGCCTACAAAAGGGCATTAGGTGTTATAAAAAAGCTCAAGGAACTGATACCGCGACAGCTTTTTGAGGTCGCCATACAGGCTTCAATAGGAAGCCGTGTTATAGCCCGAGAAAACGTCAAACCCTTGCGCAAAAACGTGCTAGCAAAATGTTATGGCGGCGACGTCACCAGAAAACGTAAATTGCTTGAAAAACAAAAAGAGGGCAAGGAAAAGATGAAGATGATAGGAAGAGTTCAGATTCCCCAGGAAGCCTTTTTGGCATTCCTGCAAGCCAATGAGGAAGAATAGATCGGACCGCGTAAATTTACTAAACGAATCTTTTGTCTTGGCGCTGTCGTCTCCACTTTCGCTTTACGTTCATATACCCTTTTGCGTCAGAAAATGCCCCTACTGCGCCTTCTACAGCGTGGTTTCGAAAGCCTCTGAAATAGACAAATTTATGAACTGCCTCGACGAGGAGTTAAAGTTGTGGGCCGCTCTTGCAGGAGGGAAAATCAAGGTCCAAACGCTTTACATTGGCGGTGGCACGCCAACTTTATTAAACCACTGGCAATGGGAAAGGCTTATCTCGTCGCTTGAACGTTACGTTGACTTTTTGCCCTTCCTAGAGGCGAGCGTCGAAGCAAATCCCGGTTCGTTAACCGCCGATCACATTAAACTTTGGCGCTCCTGGAGGATAACCCGTGTAAGCCTTGGAGTCCAAAGCCTTGACGATGGAGAGCTTCAGTTGCTCAAGCGCCCCCATAGTGCTCACGATGCCGCAGATGCCATAGCCGCGCTGGTTGCCAGCGGCCTCGATGTCAGCGTCGATCTGATCTTCGGCCTGCCTGGACAGACCATACAAAGTTGGCACAGGACCCTCAAAGATTGTCTCAATTTCGGAATACGTCATCTCTCGATCTACGAACTCACCCTCGAGGAAGGCACTCCATGGGGCGAATGTCCGCCCTCAGGTTTGACCGAGGGATACCCGCTGTATAGGTTCGCCCAATGGTACTTGCCCAAGAAAGGATTTATTCAGTACGAAATAGCCAGCTTTTCCTTGCCACGCCATTGGTGTCGCCATAACATCGCTTACTGGCAAGGTGAAAACTTCTTAGGAGTAGGCCCCGGCGCCTGGGGCTACCTGGACGGATTCAGATACGGAAACACGAGGGAAATAAACGATTATTTCGATCAAATTACCAGCGAAAATCTTCCCGTGGAATATCAGGAAATATTACCACAAGACAAGCAGGCAACAGAAGCTGCCATACTGGCCCTTCGCACTCGATGGGGAGTAACTGCTACGACTTTTAAGAGAAAGTACGGATGGAAGGCCTACAGGAAATTTCTCGACACCTGGGAAAAACTTCCTTCGGATTGCAGGGCAGCTTGTCGCGGAAGGCATGCCTTCACTCCCAAGGGATTTCGCATCGCAAACGCTTTATGGGAAAACTTCCTGTAGGAAGAAACCTCCCACAGGAAGTTAAAACTTTTAGAGTAACTTCGAACTTCAGCGGGACCTGTATTCTATTATGGCGGAGGCCCGATCGCTCAAACTTGCTCCGAGCGCCTCTTCCAGTTCGACCGCCGAAGTGGCACGGAAGGACCTTATACCGTAAGCTGAAGCCAAAAGGCTAAAATTCGGAAGGTTTTGGTTCACTGCATAGGGTTTTCGGAAATGACGTTTCTTTTCGATGTTCTTTAGTATGCCAAAACCATTGTTGTGCCATATGACTATAACTAATGGCAGGTTTTCTTCTACGGTTAGGGCAAGCTCTTCCATGGTAAATTGAAATCCGCCATCGCCGGAAAGGACGATTATTGGAGCCTGAGAGCATGCGGCTTTGGCACCTAAAGCTGCGGGCAAGGCCCATCCAAGAGTACCAAAACCCACAGGATGAAGGAACGTCCTTGGCCCGTACGAAGGGAATTCGCTAATGGAGACGTAGGCGGGAATGGTCATGTCGGCAAAGATCATCCCTTCGTCGGGGAGGGCTTTTCTTATGCTGTTAACGGCTTGCACGGCATCGTAGGTCTCCTCACCCAATTCGCCTGAGCTTAAAAGTTCATCCCTCGCTGCTGCCTTTATGGACTTTACCTTGGAAGAAACTTCTTCGACAACCCTGGCGTCTCTGGCCGAAACGCGATCCGCCAAAATGGTTATCGCAGCTTTGCAATCGGCCATTACGGGTATATCGGGAAGAGGTTGTCGGGCGAAATTTCCGGGATCCAGGTCTATCCGGATAACTTCACCCTTCGGCTTGAGCGGATATTGGTAAAGGTCTGTGGGAGAAAGCTCCGACCCCGCGATCAAAAGCAAATCCAAAGATTCCAAGTAATCCCTTACGACCTTGAAATTAAGCCTGGCTCCCAAGCTTAAGGCATGTCTTTCGTCAACAACCCCCTTGCCGGCACAGGTGGTAACTACAGGGGCAGCAATCTTCTCCGCAAGTTTTGTAATTTCACTACCTGCAGACAATGCGCCTCCTCCGGCAATGATGGCACAAAAACGAGCTTTATTGATAAAAGATACGGCTTCGTCGATGTTCTCATCATCGGGGCATAAAATGGGGCGTAAAACTTTAAGCCGACAATCACTTCGATATTCCGATTCCCCGAAAAAGCCTTCCGACAACAGATCCAGGGGTATTTCCACATGAACCGGCCCCGGCCTTCCCTTTTGAGAGAGCTCCCATGCATAAATTAAGCTCGACGATATGTCTTCCGGATACATGACAGAAATGCTCTCTTTGCATACAGAAGATGCCAAGCCGCGGGAATCTTTAACTTCGTGGAGAAATCCGCTTCGAGAGGCTAAAGATTGCCTGGGTATTTGACTCGATATTAAAAGCAGAGGAACAGAATCGTGATATGCTCCCGCAAGGGCCGTCACAGCATTGGTAAGCCCCGGCCCTGTTATGGTAATGGCTACCCCGGGCTTACCCTTGATTCGGCTGTATCCGTCAGCTGCAAAGGCTGCACCCTGTTCGTGACGCGTCGTTATATGGCGAATGGGCGAATCCAACAACGCCTTATAGATCTCGAGGTTGTGCACCCCGGGAATTCCGAAGACAACTTCCACACCCAAAGCCTCAAGCGTCTTTACAACAAAGCTGCCCCCTGTTGTTTTAGCCATTTTATCGCCCTGATTTCATGTAAGAATGCTTAACTCATATTTATCCGTAAACCAACGCCTTATCCACCTCGAGCATGGCTTCCGTTATTTGAAACATGTTGGATATAGTCCCAACAGAGACTTTATCGGTTATTCCAAAATGATTGGTACAGGTTCCGCATACGAGGATGGAAGTCCCCTTATTTTCGAGGTCTCTTAGTATTTCGCTAGCGCTGTTTTCCGGTAGGGATAACAACACCCCTTCGTTCATCAAAGCGATCACAACTGGGGGTTCGCCTTCAAGGAGAACTCCGAGAAAGCTTTTCATCAACACCTCTCCCAATCCGTCGTTTGGCCTGCCGATAGTATCCGACAGAAGCAACACCCCTACACTCTTTTTTTCTTCATTAGGCTTAATTTTGGCTGCATCTTCGATTTCTGCCGTGCTATCTTCTGCTGTCTCTTCCGATTTGCCTCGAATAACGAAAGTCCCATCCTCTTTTTTAACCTCTTCGATGATTTCGTATCCCTGTGAATCAAGGAAGCGCCTGACGTTTTGAAAGGAGACGTCGTTATCGACTAAAACTTCCACTTCCTTTTCTCCAGAATCTATCGCCTTTTTCGTCATTATTACCGGTTTTGGGCAAGTCGTTCCTCTCGCATCGACTATTTTCATCTTTCCTTGATAACCTCCTTCGTCATTGATCTGCATTAATTCGACAAAATTTGGCGGCTTTCGATGATCTTGACGCCAACATTTTTCATTTCCTTCAAACTTTGCTCAACGCTTTCTTTGGTAATTCCGCGCGAGGCATCTTGGATCACATAAGTATCATACCCCAATTTAATAGCATCCAAGGCCGTTGATTTCACGCAGACATCAGTAGCCAAACCACATATAAAAACTCGTTCAATTCCCGCTTCATGCAATGTCTCCGATAATCTTGTCCCGTCAAAGGCGGAATAGGCTTCTTTCAAGGGTTCCGTCGCTTTGCTCACGACTATTGCCGAAGGAGGGATAAAAAGATCGTGATGAAATTCAGCTCCTCTGGTGTTTTGGACGCAATGAGCGGGCCATGGTCCGCCACACTCTTTGAAGCTCATATGTTTATCCGGATGCCAATCGCGGGAAAAGACGATTTGACCCTCCTGTCTTTCGAAATGCTCAACCAGTTTGTTTGCTATAGGGACAATCTCATCTCCTTCAGGAACCGGTAGATTTCCGCCGGGACAGAAATCCACTTGCAAATCCACGATTATCAGGGCATCTTTCTTTTTTATCGACAGCATCATGATAATACTCATCCTCCTAATTAATTATTATTAGATTAAATTACAAGATAATTTATTTCGTTTTAATAATAAAATAATAATAAAAATAATATCAGAATATTCTAAAATTTCACTTATTCAAAAAATATGGTATAACTATAGCTAATATGATCGAAGGCAAAAGAAAAAATAAAGGAGGAATCTTTTATGAACTTCGATTTAATTGCAGCTTTTACTATTGTCTTGTTTATTCTTTACATAGGTGACTTCATTTCTACTAAAACTAAAGCCTTTGTTCCTTCTGTGTTCGTCGCTGCAGTCCTATTTTTATTGGGCTTCTGGACCATTTTACCAGAAAATTTGATCGATCTGGCCTGTTTAGGGCAACCTTTGGCTACGTTGTCCATGTATTTATTAATAGTTCACATGGGAACAATGTTGAATCTAAAGGAATTGGCCGCACAGTGGAGAACCGTCGTAATTTCTCTAGGGGGGATCATGGGAACATCTTTGGGAACTTTAACGATCGGTAAATACTTATTTGGTTGGGAAACCGTTGTGATATCAACACCTCCACTTACGGGAGGAATCGTGGCAGCCCTAATGATGCAAAATGCCGCCATGAAAAAGGGATTGGTTGAGCTTTCGGTGTTAGCCATAGTCATGTATGTTACGCAGGGCTTTTTTGGTTATCCTCTGACGGCAATTGCTCTAAAACGTGAGGGGAAGAGGCTGTTGGCAGCTTTCAGGAAGGGAGAAATTAAGGCAGAAACCGCTACCTCAAATGCACCATCAGACGCTCCACAGAAAAGGTCAAAACTTCAAATTATCCCTGAAATACCGCCCAAATATAAGACGACTTACATGTACCTTTTCAAGCTTGGCATAGTGGCATGGGCGTCGGCTATGACGGCAACGGCCATAAACGAAGTAGTTTCACGTTTTGTGATATGCCTCATATTTGGCGTTATAACTGCGGAAATCGGCTTTCTCGAGCGTAGACCCCTCGATCTGTCGGGTTCATTCGGGTTTATGATGACCACTTTGATGGCCTTTATATTTGCAGGTTTGGCCAAAGCCACCCCAAATATGATTGTTAGTCTCGTCGGACCACTTTTTGGAATAATAGCAATAGGCGTTACGGGCATGGCACTGTTTTCCATGACTCTGGGAAAACTCCTTGGTTATTCTAAGGAAATGTCCTTTGCCTGCGCGCTTACTGCCCTTTACGGCTTTCCCCCCAATTACGTATTAACTGAGGAAGCCTCCAAGGCACTCGCCGAAAATCCTGAGGAATTTAAATTTTTAATGGATTCCTTATTGCCAAAGATGTTAGTGGGCGGTTTCATCACTGTTACTATCGGTTCGGTAATTTTAGCGGGTATATTCGTAAACTTACTGTAAAATTTATTATTAACGGAGGTGTCATACTTTAAATGGACATAAAAAAACTGGCAGCAGAAGTAAAGGATTACGTAATAGAACTGAGACGGGAATTCCACATGTATCCGGAAAAATCCGGCGAAGAGATAAGGACCTCGCGGAGGGTTAAAGAAGAGCTGGATAAGATGGGCATCCTCAATATAAACGCAGGCGGAACGGGAATAATCGCAACTATAAAAGGAGAAAAACCCGGGAAAACCGTAGCTTTAAGGGCCGATATGGATGCCCTCGAAGTCTCCGAAAAAAACAACAAGCCCTATAAATCCAAAAACGAAGGCCTCATGCATGCCTGTGGACATGATGGCCATACTGCAATGCTGTTGGGAGTTGCCAAAATTTTATCGGAAATCAAAAGCGAGCTGCCGGGAACCGTGAAGCTAATCTTTCAGCCGGCAGAGGAGGTCGCTCAAGGTGCGCTTAGGATGATAGACGACGGAGCTATGGATGGAGTAGACAACATATTCGGAATGCATCTTTGGAGCGGTTTGCCCACGGGAAAGGTATCCGTCGAAGCTGGGCCAAGAATGGCCGCTGTGGATGTCTTTGATATTACCGTCCAGGGCAAAGGTGGGCACGGATCTGCGCCCCATGAAGGAGTTGACGCCGTCGTAGTGGCTTCAAACATAGTAATGGCCCTCCAAACAATCGTCAGCAGGGAGTTTACGCCACTTGAGCCTCTAGTTGTAACGGTGGGTAAACTTGTCGCCGGCACTCGATTTAACGTCCTAGCCTCCGAGGCAAAACTCGAGGGAACAAACAGGTACTTCAATCCCAAGACCAAGGATGTTTTGCCCCAAGCCATAGAAAGGATAGCCAAGCAGGTTGCTGCAGGATATAGGGCTGAAGCATATGTAAATTATAAATTTGCCACTTCCCCCGTGATCAACGACCCCGAAAGTTCATCTCTGGCAGCCAAAGCCGCTGAAAAAATTGTTGGCAGGGACGGTTTGGTAGAATATGAAAAGGTCATGGGCGGAGAAGATTTCGCAGAATATCTTAAATTAGCCCCGGGCGTATTTGCCCTTGTGGGAATCGGCAACGAGAAAAAAGGTACAAATTACCCTCATCACAATCCCAACTTCGATTTGGACGAAGATGTCCTGGAGATCGGTGTAGCACTTTATCTTCAATATGCCCTTGACTATTTAAATCAAAACTGAAGGAGATGAAAAAATGCTTGAGACAAATCTTGAGAGAATCAAAGACCATATTGAAACGCTAAATACATTTAACTCAACACCCGGAAAAGGCTGTACAAGGTTGTCCTTTTCGCCCGAACACAAAAAGGCAATAGATTATTTGGCAGAGAGGTGCAAATCCCTTGGGCTGGAGGTTTCAATCGACCCCATAGGCAATTTCAGGGCTAAATTAAAGGGCAGGGAGCCCGACCTTCCTCCCGTGATGTTCGGTTCTCATATTGATACGGTTTTGTATGGCGGAAAATTCGATGGAGCGGCGGGAGTTGTGGCAGCCTTGGAAGCTTTGACGGTGATAAAAGAACATAAGGTGCAGCCCAAACATTCGCTCGAGATGATAGCCCTTGTTGAGGAGGAGGGCTCTTCCTTTGGCGGCGGCCTCGTGGGAAGCAAGGCTTTGGTCGGAAAATACACGCTTGAAGACTTAAAGAAGCTTAAAAACGACGAGGGCCTCTCTTTCTACGAAGCAGCCAAAAGGTTCGGCCTAAATCCAGATGAACTTGAAAGATACGTCTTGCGCAAGGGCGACCTGAAGGCATTGCTCGAACTTCACATCGAACAGGGCAAAATCCTTTATTCAAAATCTATTCCCATTGGCGTTGTGGAAGCCATTGTAGGCATAAAACAGCTTTCCCTAACCCTTGAGGGAATGGCTAACCACGCAGGGACAACGCCAATGAACATGAGGCATGACGCACTGGTGGGAGCCAGTAAGATAATTACATTTATTGAACATTGCGCCAAAGAAGATGTCTTTGATACGACCGTTGCCACCGTAGGCAAGATATGGTGCTTCCCCAACGTAACCAACGTAATACCAGGCAAGGTAACTTTCACCGTCGATATACGGGATATAAAAAAAGAAGGCATTGAAAGGATAGAACAGCTGCTCGGGGAAAAGGTCAGACAAGTATCACAAGAGCATGGATTAAATTACTCCATAGACCTGGTAGGAGAATCCGATTCGGTCAAACTTTCTGACAAGGTGATCTCAGCCATTCAAAATGCCGCTGAAAAGCTCGGCATTAAGTACCTGAGAATGCACAGTGGAGCTGGACACGACTCGGCACTCTTTACAGAAGTAACCGACGTGGGCATGATATTCGTTCAGAGCATAGAAGGCATAAGTCACGCACCTGAAGAGGACACCAAATACGACGATTTGAAGCGCGGATGCGATGTTTTGGTCAATGCCCTTTTGGATATAGCCCAATAAATAATCATATGTATTAACACAGCCCCGAAATTACGTTAATATTAATGACAACATCTTAAAGTGGGGCGTTGATCGAAAAATGCATGAAGATGTGAGCAAGATTTTACGTACGATACCATCTATGGACAAGTTACTGGTCTTGGAGTGGGTTGAAGGATTTTGCACACTCTTAGGACGCAAAACAACTAAATTAATTATCGAAGGAGTGCTCGAAAATTACAGAAACGAGGTGCTCCGCGGAAATGTAAGAGACGTAAACCTCAAATTCTTGTACGATGAGATCCGAAAGGCTTTAGACAAAGCTTCACGACACAATTTGACGCCCGTAGTGAATGCTACGGGCGTCATAGTGCACACAAACCTTGGAAGGTCCTGCCTCGCCGATGACGTAGCATCCGACGTGCGACTTATATCAAGTCGCTACAGCAATCTGGAGTACGATCTTGAAAGGGGCAAAAGAGGACACAGATATGATCACGTAGAATGGATTTTGTGCCAACTCACAGGCGCCGAGGCAGCTTTAGTTGTGAACAACAACGCAGCTGCGGTTCTTTTATGCTTAACAGCTCTTGCCGGCGATGGGGAAGCGATAATATCCAGGGGAGAGCTGATTGAAATAGGAGAATCCTTTAGAATACCCGACATCATGTCCTTTTCCGGAGCCAAGATGATCGAAGTGGGCACCACAAACAGGACTCACCTTTACGACTACGAGAGGGCCATAAACGAAAACACCCGCATCGTATTAAAGGTCCACCCCTCCAATTACAGGATAGTTGGCTTCCATTCAGAGGTGGGAAGAAGGGAGCTGACTGAGTTGGCTCATTCCAGAGGACTGTTGGTCATGGAAGACTTAGGAAGCGGATTTTTGGTGGACCTTTCAGCCTATGGCCTGAAAGGCGAACCGACGATAGGTCAATGCATAGAAGAAGGCGTAGATATCGTGACCTTTTCGGGCGACAAATTGCTCGGCGGACCGCAGATCGGGGGCATTGTAGGAAAGAAAGATCTCATATCAAAGCTCAAAAAACATCCATTGCTTCGCGCTCTGAGGGTAGACAAGATGACCTTGGCCGCATTGGAATCCACCTTGAGGATATATCTAAGGGAGGATTATGCAAAGATCCCAACATTAGCCATGATAATGACGGACCTTGAGAGATTAAAGGCCAAAGCAGAGAATTTAGCTAATTTGTTTCGAGGCATCTTTTCAAAAGACGACGGTTGGGAGGTTGAGGTCATCGAAGTTAAGGACTTGGTAGGTGGAGGGGCCTTCCCTGACGACGAATTAAGGGGTTTCGGAGTGGCGATAACACCTCCTGATACTATCGGCCCTTCTAAGTTCGCGGCCCTTCTTAGACAACTGGATACTCCCGTGGTAGCAAACGTGGACCAGGAAAGGATCATCTTTCACGTTCGCACGATGGGAGATGGCGAGGATGCTCTTGTCTCTTCAGAGATCGAAGGACGCTTAAAAGAGCTTCTATTGTGGGGGATGTGGGGGAATCCGCAATGACCGCACCTGTTGAGACGACAATAGTTTTCGGCACGGCAGGACATATAGATCACGGGAAAACCACTTTAATAAAGGCTTTATCAGGGGTGGACTGCGATCGGCTTAGGGAGGAAAAAAGGCGCGGCATCACGATAGAGCTCGGATTTGCTCCTTTAACGCTGCCGAGCGGTCGAATTGTAAGCGTCGTCGACGTCCCGGGGCACGAACGCTTCATCAGACAGATGGTGGCCGGCGCCACTGGAATTGATGCTGTTATTTTGGTCGTCGCCGCCGATGAAGGGGTAATGCCCCAATCCAGGGAACATCTGGAGATTCTGTCTTTGCTTGGCGTTAAAGAGGGATTGATCGCCATAACCAAGGCGGATCTTGTGGATGAAGAGATGCTCGAGCTTGTAAAATCGGACGTAGAGGATTTGGTCAAGGGCACCTTCCTTGAGGGGAAACCAATGGTTTGCGTTTCTTCAACGAAGGGGACGAATTTAGACAGGCTCCTCGAAGTCATCGACGGGACGGTAGATCGAATTAAACCGCGCGACACAGATGGCCCCTTTTTCATGCCTATCGATAGGAGCTTTCCTATAGCAGGTTTTGGCACCGTAGTAACGGGAACGGTATATAAGGGAAAAACTCAAATAGGAGATACGCTTGACGTGCTTCCTCTGGGTAAGAATTCCAAGGTTCGTTCAATTCAGGTACACGGCAAAGCAGTCCAGGAAGCATTAGCGGGACAGAGATCGGCCCTAAACCTGCCCAACATCAAATCAACAGAGCTTGAAAGGGGAGATGTGGCCTGTTCAAGCGGTCTGTTTAAAACCACACAGTGCCTTGACGTCAAATTAACCCTGCTTGCCTCTACGCCGGAACCGCTAAAGCACTGGCAACAGGTACATCTTCATATAGGAACTTCCGAAACAATGGCTAGAGTAGCGCTTCTGAAGGATACCAAGCTTTTGCCCAACGATGAGGCCTTTGGGCAGCTGGTCTTGAAGGAGCCGATAGTTGTTCACATGGGACAACGATTTATCATCCGGGCACATACACCTCTTAGGACGATTGGAGGAGGCGAAATTCTCTTCCCTTACGATAAAAAACCGAGGGGAGGAAAGGCAAGAACAGAACTTTTGGCTTTTTTAGACAAGTTAGCCCAAGCAAAAGATCCTGCAGAACGATTTGCAGTAATTTTAGAAAGGATTGGCCTTCTTTCCTTCAACGAAGCGATCATCTTGAGCCAGTTAACGCCCGAACAATTAAAGCTCACTTTAAACAAGGCGAGGGGTTTGGGAATAATCTTTATAGAATCGGGAGAACAACCTCTTTTAATGTCTCTCCCATATTACAAGGGGTTGACGAGATCCCTTCAGGACATATTGAATCGTTTTCACGAGAAAAATTCCCATTTGGCCGGAATGAAAGCCTCGGATTTAATAGCGGCTTTAGAGATATCGCTCACGAAAAGACAGTCTCAGGAACTGCTAAGGCTTTTCGTAAACAGAGGTCTAATAGAGACTGACGGAGAGATTGTAAGGCTTCCCGGAGCCTCGCCGGTGTTGGATGAAGGGATACTAAAAGATAAAGATAAACTGCTTTCCTATTGTGAAAACAAGGGGTTTCAGTTTTCCTCTGTAGAAGAAGCAATAAAGGAATTAAATTGGGATAAAGACAGGATGAACAAAACACTCGACGTCGCAAAACAGCAGGGAGAGATCAGAATAATTGGCGGAGAGTTTTTGTTATCCAAAAGAATCGAAGAAAAAGCCTTGGACATCCTGCGCACTCTTCCTGAGATAACCATAGCTTCCATGCGCGATACCACTAACGTCAGCAGAAAATACATACTGCCACTTCTCGAGGACTTCGATGCCCGTGGCATCACGAGAAGGATAGGAGATAAGAGAGTTTTACTCAAAAAGACGTAGTGAATAAGCTGCTAGAACGGCCTTAGGATGCAAACGCAGCCTTTAAGGCACCATGCTTTAGCAAGGCCTGAGTACCGCCGCCTTCGCTTACAACTTGGCATACAAGTTCTGGATCGCATACCCTAACGCCAAACAGTCCTACAATGCGCTTGAGGCTAATATCGCCTAACAACTCAGGCCATAGTGGGGTAGAAGGCCCGATGATCGCAACACGACCTGTACAAAGGTCGAGCAGATGATCTATGGTCTTGTTGATAAAGGCAGTGCCAGTTATAAAGACAGCATCACAGCGTGGCAGTTCCCACTCCGCTGCCCAATCGGGAAGCACATTTTCGGATTGGTGCGAAGGGTTTCGTTCAAATATAAGCAGCTTTTTTGCCCGTTCTGCAATATGGCGGGCCAATGGGGTAATGTTTCCAATCATCCCAACGACATCATCTTTGTCTATTTTCAATAATTCTATTGGTTCGATCTCCTGAAGGGGCGCATCTTCAGAAAACACGGCGTTTACCGTCGCAAGACCTATGGAGGACGCTATGGGATCTGCCGTCGCCAAACCTCGCGCCAGCTCTAAAGCAGGCCTCCCCGCCAGAGGACCCGACCAATTAAACTTGTTGCAGCACTGTCTCTCATCCAAAGTAGCAGCCAGGCCACAGCTGCCATCGGACAACACCACACAGGTGTACCGCAAACCGATTGCTACTTTTTCAACAGTGAGTTTGGCAAGTTTCGCTTCTATGGAAGCGATAAGATTATGGACTATCATAAAGGCACACTTCCTTAACAATATGTATTTTATTACAAAATATCATAAATTCAATTCACAGCATATATTTACTTTATATTTTAATATTAAAAAGAATCTATAAATCTATACTCGTATAGCTTTCAAAAGCAAATCGATCGAAATCAAATCCTTTGGAAGTTTAGCCCTCACAGTCTTGCGGGGGTCGACCAATTGACATATCTCGAGATCCATCGCCATGCTGGCAAGCATGTAAGCATCATGCCAATCCAGATCCAATGCACCTTCAAAAGCTCTTACCGCCAATCTCGTTGCCTCATAAAAAGCCTTGTTTATGTCTTCATCCGAGACTACTATGTATAACCAATCTTTCGTCTCAACACAGGGCCACATCGGTGCCAATTTATCTAACGCTTTAAAGCTTACTGTCACATTGCCGGCGATCTCGCAAGCAGCAACACAGACCTCGCCATCTCCCATCACTGCATGAAGGTCCCCCAAGCCGAACAAAGCGCCGTCGCAACTGACCGGAAAATAAACGGTAGCACCTTCCGTTATCACAGTGGCATCCATATTCCCGCCGTGTCTTCCCGGAGTGCCCGTAGGTGTATTTTCTGGTGTGGCAACGCCTATTACACCTATCATCTTTTTTAAAGCCAGATTTAAATGCTTGAACTTCAGCTGATCGGAATGTATATCACAGATGACGGTTCTGGCTTCTTCTGCCATGTCGCCAAGGACGCCCTCTTTAGGTATCGTAACAATAGTTCCCTTTTGTTTAAGATCTATCTTATGGATGGTTACTGATAAAGCATCGCCTTTTTTAGCACCCTTTACGTAAATCGGTCCTGTGGCCGGGTTTATTCTTGAAAAATCTATTTCCGAAACCAACTGATCTTCCTCGATGATCTGATTAGAAAAACAATCCTTTGCCTCAATTTGAACCAAGACGTCTTGATCGACGGTGGCGGCGGGAGATAATTGGGGATCGAAGGAGAAAAAAGTAGACTCACTGCTTACCACGACATCCGGTTTTTGACAGCAGTTCATATCGCTCACTCCTTTTATTTTATCAATACAGCATGTAAATTAAAATTTAAGCTACAATTATGTTTTGGTCAAGCAAGCAAATTATATTAACAAATCGCTGTTAGCCGTGAGCCTCGAGCACAACCTCATCTCCTGGCTTAACAATGCCACCGCCGACTACCTCGAGGAAATAGCCCACCTTTGGCAGCAGACACCATCCGCGGTAATCGTATGTGTGAGGTTCATCCGGCCTTTTGCCCTTTTCTATTACCAGCAAGACCACGTCGCGGCCGATTTTAAGGCGGCTTCCTATTGGAATTTCATCGGGCAATCCCTCTATCACCAGGTTTTCTGCCAAGGACCCCGGCGGAAAGGAAAAGCCCGCCTCTTTTTCGGCGAGCTTTATATCCTCATATCTCAATAAGCTGACCTGTCGTGACGATATGCCAAAATGGGAATCCCCCTCTATGCCTCTTCCTTCGATAAATCGTGCCTGCACTACAGGCTTTTTGGGTTCCTGTCTGTTTGAGCTGACACAAACTGCTAAAACGCGCGCCATTGCTAAAAACCTCCTAATTCAATAGCTTAAACCCATATCTTGCCATCCTTTACGACAAGTATATCATCCAAATAAAGTTCAGGGCTCCGCATTACAGCATCTACATGAACGCCTGCAGCAACTTTTCCGCCAAAGGTGTCATTGCTTCCCATCGCTATATGGACAGATCCATATATCTTTTCGTCTTCTAGGATAACCCCGGTAAGACGAGCCTTATCGTTGGTCCCGATGCCAAGTTCCGCCAAATTACGCGCATTAGGATTATCACCCAAAACCTCAAGCAGGCGATCGGCGCGATCACCTTTCACATCCAAAAGTAACCCTTGGTCAAATTCCAGGATGAGCGGAGAATCAAGAAGCCCAATCCCAACGCAAGAGCCGTCTATAAGAACGCTCCCCGTCGCAGTGCCCTCAAGGGGTGCTATGTATGCTTCGCCTGAGGGCAAATTTCCCGATTCTCCCTTATTGCGGTAAATTCCGGTGCTTGGCACGCCACGCCTTCCTTCGAGCGAGATTAAAAGCGTATGCTTTCCGGTAACAATCCTGGCCGATCTTGCCTTATCCAGCAAAACAGTAACATTTTTGGTCAATTTTTCTACTTTTTCATAGTCGGCATTTATCGGGCCATTAAAAAACATATCTTCAGTGATCCCTGGCATGGTGGCAATTCGTGTCCCACAACTGCAGGCATTTTTCCGTGCCTGCGTGTGGGTAAGAGAAGCACTGGTAGGTGCCATAACCACATCCGACATCGCCATAGCCTTTGCCACCAGCTCGTCGGGTTCCATGCCGCTTCTTTCAAGTTTTTGCATGCAAAGTAAGAAAGACCTTGCTTTTACCTCCATGCCAGCCTTAAAGATAGCATCGCCGATGCCCTGCGTAGCATTATCACACAGGACAAGGAGCCTTTCGCCCTCTACTATGCCCATATTTACTATTAAAAGCTTCTTTGCAATTTCCATCAAACTTTTAAGTTCGCTCATCATGATCTTTTCCTCACTCAAGCAATTCCCTGGCTATGCGGCTTGCGACGGTCCTGGCCAAGATAACGGGACATGAGGTAATTTCTCTTGCATGCTTTTTCATCTTGGAAGTGTAGCCTATACAATCCATTACTATTATTTGCGCTCCCCATTCGGATAACTCCATAGCGCCCCTTGCTATTGAGGCATCAGACTCTACGTAAGGTGAGGCAGCCACTATCCGAAGGTCCTTTGTCACGGCAGACCATCTTTTGCGCGATTGCTCTATTTGGTCCTTTGAAGGGGTAAATACGCCTAACTTCAAACCTTCTCCAACTGCCTTGGTTACCTCAAAAAGCATTTTTTGGGGTCTCAAAAGAAAACCATTTGCGCCAAAATCAGGAAATTCTCCAGTGCATAGAAGCAAAACCACGTGAATGCCGCTTTCAAAAAGCTTGCCGATCTTGTCGCAAAGCAGGGGAGTGATGTGCTTTTCTGCAACTTTGACGGATGTGCCGTCACGAAGCCTGGTTACCAATACATAATCTCCTTCTATTGGAGCTAACTTGGCAATTTCTTCTTTACCAAGTCCGTCTAGCGCCCCGGCCTCCACAATTTCAATGTCAGGCCCCAAAATCGGTTTTATGTCCACCATAACGTCGCTTCTTGGCGACTGTCCTATTGTTACGGCACCAATTCTATACATTGTTCATTCTCCCTTTATAAATACAATTCAAGTGATCCGGGGCCCCTGGGCCACAACGCAGGCATTCTTTTAAGGAATCCTCGATTCCACTGGGCGATGTACCTTTGATGGAACAAATATATTCCATGAAGTCGCTAGCCCACGATTTGTCTCCCTCTATCAAAAAAGTGGTGCTACCTGCGCCTTCGTAAATTCCACCTCGTCCTATCACCGTTACACGCGTGGCACCCAGTGCATAGATGCCATCGACCTCGCTAAAGACCTTGCCTACAATTGGAACTAATCCAACTGACATGCCCATAGACATATCCGGTACGTTTCGTCCACACCTGGACATCGCTTCTCTCAAAGAAAAGGGGCAATATTTTTCAAGCCCTGCCGCTACGATGATAGGCACTCCCTCGACATGCAAAAGAGGAAGAATTCTGCCTGGCTCACCCCCGAAAAAACGACCTGCCATCATAGCTGCATTTCCGTCCCCATCTATGATATTTGCTCCGCAAATTGCCAAATCGCTTGGTCCCATTTGAGATACTATCTCCTCAAGGTGCCCATCCGCCGTTTCAGGTTTGCCGTTTCTAATCACAATGGAATGCGGGCCTTCAACATTACCTTCGGCCGATACGGCACCTCTCTCGGTTATCCTTCCAGATATCCTTAGCTTAATTCCAACCAAGTCCTCCGAAACTGCAGATACTGTTGTTCCCCCTTTTAAGAGTAAGATCCCTTGCTTCATTACACGGTTGACTTCCGGTAACGAGGAAATGCCTCTTGCTATGACCCTTTTCCCCTCTTCTACGGTAAGTGTAACTTGAATTTTCATTTATTTTATCTTTCCTAAGGTCTGTAAATGTCTCATATGTCCATAAAGCGAGATTAATCTGTCGAATTCCGCCGCATCGTAAAAAGATACCTTTCCTTCACCGTAGTACTTAGCGACCTCAACGCTAAACCTAACCGCCTCGTCAATATCCATGGCCTGCGTAGCGCCCGTTGCACACCCCGGGACCGGCACCTCGGACGTCAAGGCCACTCCTACTACTGGTGCAGAGGTTGCGGTACAGGGCTGCAGTATGCTGTTTAGATGATAAACGTCGTTGCCATAGGGCGTGATATCCTGCATGGTTATGGGAAATACCACCGCCATTTTCCCGGTAATATAGCTCATTATAGACAACAAATCCTCGCTCACTCGCAGTATCCATCCCTCTTTTACAGTCGGCGATATGGCAAAACCGCGATGGTTTATGACTCTGTTTCCACGAGTCGTGTCAATCGAAAGCACAGCGTCCAACTCGCTGGTAATTTCTTCTTTGTTAGCCATCGCCATATCGATAGGGGAGCCCATGAAGGGAACGGGATCGTGTGGCTGGGTGGGGGCATCTGGACATATGTGAGTAGAGATGAAAACATCTCCCTTTAAGATATCTCCCTTGCTATACATATCACCTAAAAGCATGGCAGTAGCTACGGCAGCTATGCCTCCATCGGCGTCGGAGACCAAGCCAAGCCTTTCCGGTCTTGCGCCTATGCCGCCAAGCCTGCCGACTATGCCAAGCGTTGGAGCAGTACCTCCGGATCTTTTGCCCTCTTTTCCGGGTATCCAAACCTTTACAAAATCAGTCTTCCCATTTGGACCAGTTACTGACTTTACCTCAACATCTTTAAGCCCTGTCTTAACCAACACTTCTTTGACGTCTTGTCCATTTACTTTAGGACTGCTTAAAAGATCTATTGCTTCAATGGTCCATTTTAGCGACATGAGATTTACGCCTCCCCTTATAATGTCAAGTAGCTTATTATTTCTTTTCCAATGACCTTTTCTATCGGTTCAAAAAGCTCTTTACACCGCATGCCTTCACCCAAAATTAGGTTTTTGGCCGAAGCTGATACGACTATTACCATTTGATCTTTGCGAACCTCAGCACTTGTTGCGGGAACGCCACTTTCTCCATCAAGCGTCATGATGAGATCCGGAAAGGTGCTGATACGTTTGCCGTTACACTCTAATGTCATGTATTCGTTCCAAAACGTTATTTCATGTCCATCTTCCAATACTATCTTTCCGTGATCAAATCCACCTTCGGAGACGAGTTTCTTATCCCTTACACGGGAAGCTGTGATTACGTTACCTCCTAAAATATCCATCGAAGCAGAAGCTATAGCCTCTGGGCCGCTTGATTTTAGCTTCATCATGGCCTCACCCAACTTTAAAGCCAGCTTTATTGCACCCGGAGCACCATGGTCTTTTACGAAGGATGCCTTCACTGGATTTCTTGCCACAGCTACGAGGCCACCCGCATAGACCGCGCATTGTCTTACCAAAGAAGAAGCAGAATCTAGTGTACCCTTGAAAACTGCTTCCAAGTGCTTTCCAGTTTTGGGATTCCCTCCAACGGCACTCTGGACTGAAACGTAATCTTTAATTCGGTGCAACCCCATAGAACCCATCAAACCCGTAGGATGGGCCCGCCCGTTGCATGGGGCATCCAGCAGCGGCAGGCCCAATATGGCAGCCGGAACCCACCCGTTGAAGATGGATCCCCCTCCGCACTCGTTGGTGATGAATGCGTTTATCCCAGAAACGCCTACCGCTTGACACAGTTCGACCGTACGCTGGTGATCTTGGTCTGTCACAAAGGCTTCGCTCGACGACGGGGCTCCGACGGCAGAGGAGGTCAATACAACTGATTCGGGGTCAATGGTATTAATATCCTTCAATAAAACTTGGCCATGTTTCAGTGCTGCCTTTGCAAGCTTAATTCCCTCTGCCATAGAACCGCCACCGCCTCCGCCAAGCAGACAACCGCCAAGGGCTATGGCGTCTACCATATCTTCGGTTATCAAGATATCGCTATTGCTCAAATCAATTACCTCCTTCTTTTAAAACCGTCCAAAGGGCAGCTGCAGCCGCCTTGAGCGGATCTACTACAATTAGACCCGTTTCTTTAGCGATCAAAGGCGCTACGCCTATGGTTGTCATACCAGTGCAGGCTAAAGCGAGCACTTTGACACCTTTCTGCTTTAGTTCCTCGACCGCATTTAGCGTGCTCAACTTGCCCGTGGTGGTCATCAAATCAAGCGTCGAAGTTACACCGCTGGGTTTTGTCCAAGCTATCATGCGATCACACAAT
Source organism: Acetomicrobium thermoterrenum DSM 13490 (assembly GCF_900107215.1). NCBI lineage: Bacteria > Thermotogati > Synergistota > Synergistia > Synergistales > Acetomicrobiaceae > Acetomicrobium > Acetomicrobium thermoterrenum. Next base: position 96,469 of record NZ_FNPD01000003.1, read on the forward strand.
ACCGCCTTCATGCCCACGGGCACTTCACCTGTAATACCTAAGACACCAATGGGGAGATTAAAGGAAAGGGCGATGCAGGCTGTCGTCCTCCCTGCACCCACTACGGGTATCGAAAGCACATCTTTAAGTTCGTTTACTGCAGGGTCTCCTGCACAGCTTATTAATATTCCATCGAACCCTTCACTTTCAAATTCCTTTGCCAAATTTACGACCTTTGGAACGGCCATCTGCTCTGTTGCGTCGTCGTGTATGCCTTCAGGCTGATCCGGAATACAGCGCGATACCACCTCAAGTTCCGGAAACCATGACATCACCTTTTTCCCGTGAAGTTCGAGCAAATCCTTATCGTTTGTGGTAAGTACCCTTATTAGAGCTACTTTTGTCTTTTTTACCACCATCCAAAACTCCTCCCTATAGAAAAGAAGAATCCGTATATACCGTCACCCGCAATGAATCCAGCGCCGTAAAGCTCCATCTTTTCCTTGTGTGTCTTTTCATAAATACGTCTTATAGCTACAGCAATCAAAAGACCTATTCCATAAATTGGATTGTTTATAAGCAACCCGGTGGCAAAAAGTATGCCCAATGCCCGTTTTGCCTTGCCAACAAACTGAATTATTGCTCCAGGTATTGCCCATATGATAAGTTCTCTCAAAATTTGCGGGCTTGAACCGGCTTTAATGGTGACGGCGAAGGCACGGCTCACAGGGGGAATCAAATCAAGTTTAAAATGCATATTCATAAACACAGCCACAGCAATCATAGCGACTATGCCACCTATTGCTTCGGATATAAACTGTTGTCGCCTTCCATCCAGCTCATAAGGAATATTTTTACCCATCCCCCTTATGATCCAACCCGTCTTTAAGTCATAACCCATGTCGGCAAAGCAAGGACCCGTACTTGCCACATATCCGGAAAGCAAAGCTAGAGCTAAAGGAGGAAAGTTCATAAATAAACCTATGGTTAAAAATATGATTGTGATAGCAAAACCTGGAAACCATCCGGAGTGCATGGCACACAAACCTACAAGTATTGGCGCAATGAGCGCAGATATACCAGACCAAAAAACCCACAGAGCCAATTTTGAGGCCGCCATTTCTGTATATACACCGGAGATAAACGCCAAGGCTAACGCTCCCGCGATAAAAAGGACAAAAGACACAAAAATGGCCTTCTTAGTTTGTGAAGGAGACACCGTAGGTATATATTCATTGTTTTCGGTATTATTTAGATTTTTATCACTCGAAGCACCCTTTCTAAATATGATAACCATTGCTTGAATCAGAGAAACTAATCCGGCACCAATCATAACACCATGGGGTATGTAAGTTTTGCCCAAATCAACTGGCAAACCGCTTATTCCCAATGATGACATAAATGATGAAAAAATAGGGAAATACCCTCTAACGATTAAGCCTATACCTAATGCAATCATTGCATATGGATTAGCTATAAATGCAATGCCTACTCCCGCCATTGGAAGTCCGCTTGGAAGTACTGGTTTGATTCTTAATGCAGTACCCACAGCACCCAATAATATCCCTTGAAATAAAGTTTTTGCCTTGGCACCACCTTCATCTCCAGCAACTAATGCAGCTGCAGTAGCAACACCAGGTGGCCATGAGCCACTCGCAGGATACATTTCAGAATCATAAACCTTATAAACAAAATACATTCCCAAAATAGTTGCAATAGCGCTCCCTAAAACCATGGGAATAAGCAACTTTAAATCACCAAAGGCATACAAAATACCCGCGGCCAGAAGACCACAATTAGCAGCTGCAAATCCTCCGCCAGAGGTCATGGTTTGAATAAGGTTTTGTCGATCAAGATTTCTAAACTTACGTAAAGCATTAAGAGGAATTCTTGCTATAGACATAGCTATCAAGGCGCCGATTATTGAAGTGTTGGGAGTTATGCCGATTCGCGAGATTATTTGCATACATATAATGGCTGAAAAAAACGTAACAATTAGACTTATCAAAAACGTTTCTTTTTCTATTGCTTTTGCATGTAGACTAGATCTTTGGTACATTTCTAACACCTCCAACAGTAATCAATGTTATCAATTATTTAAATGATTCATTCATAGTACATAAATTTATAAATAGCACTAAATAACATTAATAATAATAATATAAAAACAAAAAATAACTAAAATCTCATTAACACTATATACTACTAAATAGCAATGATATGATAATACTATAATATAAAAGTACATAACCATAAGATAACTAAATTCTACAAGAATTGATAATGCCAGAACAATGTACCTTCAAGCATGAAAATGGGGTGTTATTTTATGCAAAATGCACAAACTTTATTAATCAAAGTCGGTTTTATTATGTAAAGTGGAACACAAAAAGATGGCGAGCCACAAAAGAGGTGTGTTTTGGTCTGCAAGATATTGATTTCCAAGAAGATCTTCAATCTGCTTGATGCGATATTTTAACGTGTTTCTATGAATATTAAGAAGCGATGATGCTGTTTGTTGATTTCTTCCAGATTCCAGATAAACTTTTAGCGTTTCAAAAAGCTCTGATCCCTTAAGGTTGTCATGCTCTATAAGGGGAGAAAGCATATTCGAGGCAACTAAAACGAGATCTTTAATTTGAGGATGTTCAAGAATCAGAGATAACAATTTAACATCAGAAAATGGAATTATATAACTGCTATATCCAAGAATTTTTGCAATTTTTATAGCAATTTTTGCCTCATATAGGCAATGCCTTATGCATTTAGAAAACGGTCTGGGTTCACTCAAACTAAGCAATATTTTTTTACATTCTAATCTACTTTCAAATGAATGAATTGCATTATATAAATTACCTATTTGTGTGTCGCGTAAAAGCATAAGTATATCCTCTTGTTGAGAGGCTAGGATAAAATCCAAGTCTGATTTGAGTAAAATATATCTAAATAAAGAAATTTCTTCATCACTAAAACAAGGTGATGACGATAAAAGGCCTATTCGAATGGGAGTACCTCTTTCCCATCCGAATGATTCTAATTCATCAAAGGCTGTTTCAGTTTCATCATTAATCAGCTGAATAAGTAGGTCAGCTTTTTCAATGCTTTTTTCGGTATTTTCCTCGGATTTAATAATTTTGCTCATGACTTCTTTTATAATTTCTACATATGGAATATGAGTGGGCAGGCTAATTATTGGCATAGAATAACTGTTTGCAATTTGGATAACTTGTTCAGGAAGGACATTTATATATCGTCCTAATTTAATGCCAAATCCAGCTACTTTTTTATCCGCTCCTGCTGTTATTATTTTTTTCAATCCATCTTTACTATCTTTGAATGCGAATGCGGTAGTGAGGAGGAATTCGTCAGGAGCAAGCCAATTCTCAGCGTCTGGTACCTCTAAAATATCTAAGTATTTAATTTTTCTATCAAGCCCATTCTGGCCAGCTAAAAGATACGAACCCGAAAGAGCTGGCAATTTCAACATCTCGCGAACTGAAATCATATGCTATCCACCTCACAAAATTCGATGTAATATCTATGTGCATATTGCACAATAACATTATATGATATTTATAATTTAGGTACATTGACTGCTTTTACAGAGACGGTATGATTAACTTTAATTGTTATAATTGAACATATTCTCTTTTTATTCCATATTATCACAATTATCACATAATTCTATCAGCTAATGTAAAAAATAGAATATCAGGAGGTGATTGAATAATGCAAGAACGAGAAGAATTAATATTAAACCCTGTTCCACAGGAGGAACGCACCGGGTGGAAAGCCCCTCTCTTTAATATACTAGGATGCAATATTGCAATTTCGGAACTAATGGTTGGCGGAGCCCTAATAGCTGGTATGACCCTTAAGGATATGGCACTCGCTTCCATAATAGGCAATCTTTTGTTAGTAGCAATATTATCTATCCAAGGATATATTGGATATAAGGAAGGGTTAAATACTTATATCCTTGCAAAGGGAGCTTTTGGTGATGTAGGTGGAAAATTTGTTATTTCCTTAATTTTGGGGATTACCAGCTTTGGATGGTTCGGGGTTCAAGCTGGGGTTGCGGGGTTATCAATTCAAAAGATTTTTCCTGGCCTTAATTTTACAGTCACTACTATTGTAATCGGATTTTTGATGGTAATTGTAGCAGCATATGGTTTTAAAACAATGGCTATCTTTAATTATATTGCAATACCACCGTTAATAATTTTATTAATATGGGGATTAATTAAAACTATAGGCATTAATAACATTGAATCAATTGGTTCATATATGCCTGCTCAGCATATTAGTCTAAAGGATGGTATCAATATGGTTGTAGGTCTGATTATCGTTGGAGCAGTAATATCACCAGATTACCTTCGTTACGCAAAAAAATCTATGGATATTTTTATGGTTGGATTCATAGGCTTCGCAATTATATCTATCTTTCAACAAATTGCAGCTGGAGTAATTGCAATGCAGGCTCCCACTTGGGATATTACAGAAGTTCTAGCACAGCTAGGGTTCAACTGGATAGCTTTTGCAATTTTGCTATTAGCTGCGTGGTCCACAAATTTGTCTAACGCATATTCAGGAGGCTTGGCACTTAAAAACCTTTTTCCTAAATATAGCAGAATTACATTAACATTTGTTGCTGGTTTAATAGGAACTGGTATCGCAGCTTTAGGCATTGTTTTTAAATTTCAAAGCTTTCTTGGATTTTTAAGCATGATGATACCCTCGATTGCCGGTGTAATGTGGGTGGAGTACTACATTATTCAAGGAAGACAATTTAGGGTCCGTGAAGGTATTAATGTTCCAGCGTTCTTTGCTTGGTTTCTAGGATTTTTAATATCTTTCCTTTCAACAAAATATCAATACGGCTTACCACCGATAAACGGCATCATAAGCGCAAGCATTTTATATCTTGTTTTTGCCCGTTTGTTTCGTCTTGCTGATAAATAAATGATTAATTGGAGGGCTGTAATATGTCAAGGATAGTAAATATCGGGATCGTTCAAATGGATTCAAAGCTGGGAGATGTGTCGTACAATATCGATCATGCCAAAAGGTTGATCCATGATGCTGTAAAGGCGGGCGCAAACATAATATGTTTGCCAGAGCTTTTTGCTACTGGATATAATTTGGACGTTCTTAAAGACAGCATTGTGAAGCTAAGCATTCAATATTACGAACAAATTTGCCAAGAAATTTCTGATATCGCTAAATGTAATAAAGTTTACATAATTGCTCCCTTTGGCGAGAAAGGGGCCATTTCAGGAGTAGTATATAATTCTGCCTTACTATTTGACGACGAAGGAGCGATGATGGGAAGCTTTGCGAAGACACACCTTTGGGCATTGGAGCGATTGTATTTTAAAGAAGGATCAAGATATCCCGTTTTTGAAACGAAATACGGCAAAATCGGCATAATGATTTGTTACGATGCCGGTTTTCCAGAAGCTTGTAGGAGTTTATGCCTCAAAGGAGCTGAAATGGTCTTCGTGCCGGCCGCATGGAGAAAGCAGGACAAAGATATGTGGGATTTGAACCTTCGACAAAGATCCCTTGAAAACCTCTTATTCACAGTTGGTGTCAATAGAGTAGGAGTAGAGGAGGATTTACACTTATTTGGGGGCAGCAAAATATGTAACCCTAGGAGTGAAGTAATATGCGAGTTGCCTATCGACAAGGAAGATGTCACGGTTTTTAGCATCGATTTAGACGAGGTAGTTGACCAAAGAATCCAAATACCGTATCTCAGGGACAGGAAGCCATGGCTATACACAAAACTTGTTGAAATGTAATTGAAATCAATCTTTATATATAGCCCTATACAACATCATTGCATGGGTATATGGAAATATTTGTCAAGCTTCCATTGACGTATTTCGCTGTCTTTAGGCGTTTCGTAAGCTCCCACTTTACTCGTCGTCCAGTTCAACATATTTTTGCAACTTACCAAATATTCGGCTTCCTTACATGCAGCTATCATGGAATCTATCACTGGTACCCCAAGATTGTCCTGAACCTTTTGAAAGAACCCAAACTCTTTGGTGCATCCTAAAACAACAACTTCTGCGCCATCTTCTTTCACTGCACGTTCTGCTTCTCTCAGAATCCTTTCTTCTGCAAGATCCTTTTTATCTTGAAAATCAAGGACACCTAGCTCAACCGAGCGAAATGATGCAAGCTTACTTTCAAACCCGTATTTCCTTACGTTTTCTCTCATATAGGGAATCATCTTTCGACGCCCTACTATTATAGAAAAGGTAGCTCCTAACTTAACGGCTATCGATAGTGATGCTTCACATGGTGCTGTAACCACAAGTTTATTGCTCATCTCTCTGGCTTCATATAGGAATGGGTCATAAAAACACCCAATAATTGCAGCATCAAATCCGTCGATCTCTGCCTGTCTTATTTTATTCAACAGCTCAGGAGCAATTAACGCTGAATAATAAAGATATTCTAGGTGATAAGGAGCCTTTGTAAGAGAGGTTGCACATATTGTACAATTTTCCACATATTTAAGGATATAATATTTTATCTGGTCATCTAAAAAACTATAACCTATAGGGCTAATGTACATTAATTTCTTTGCATCCGCCATATTTAATCTCCTCCTTTAGTAATTTATTAATATAAGTGACAACGAACATAATGATGGGCTTCTAATTCCTTCATATCTGGATCTAGCTTTTTGCATTGATCCGTTGCAAACGGACACCTAAGGTGAAAGCTGCAACCGGGAGGAATATTTACAGGACTGGGAATTTCGCCTCTTGAAGTTATTTTTTTAGGCTTAAGCTGTTCTTCCTCATCGGTAACGACCGGAATTGAGGAGAGTAACATTTGTGTATATGGGTGCAGCGGCTTCTCGAAAAATTCCTTGGTTCGAGCAATCTCGCAAATTTTGCCCAGATACATTATCGCAACTCTATGAGCCACGTTTCTCATTAAGCTGAGATCATGGGTTATAAAAAGATATGACAATTTATATCTGTTTTGTAGGTCCATCAAGCGATTTATAACTTTTGCCTGTATTGATACATCCAGAGCAGAGGTAGGCTCATCCAAAAGCACTAAATCGGGGTTTGTTGCAATTGCATGAGCTATAGCAACCAGTTGACGCTCTCCGCCGCTCAACGACCTCGAAAATCGATATGCATAGATTGAAGACAACCCTACTTCTTCTAAAAGGGCTTCAGGAGATGCAGGAAATCCTTTGTATCTATTATTTTTATGCAATTTCAACGGAGTAGACAATATTTGTCTTATTGTCCTTCTGGGATTCAATGAGGAATTAGGATCTTGAAAGACGATACGTATCTTACCTTTAATTTCATTGGATCTAAATTTATAAAGCGATGATATATCTTGGTTATTGTATAGTATTTGACCATTTGTAGGCTCATACATCCCCACAACGGTATAGGCAACGGTGCTTTTGCCTGAACCAGACTCTCCAACTAAGCCCAACGTTTCTCCTCGAAATATTTCTAAGCTTACCCCGTCAACTGCCTTTACAAAGCTACCTTTTTTATATGGAAAATATTTCTTCAACATGCTCAACTTTAAAATAGGAATGTCCAACGTACTATCCTCCCTTTAGAGATCAGCCTTATGGCATGCAACGTAGTGATCGTCCTCATACAGAGTTAATTTTGGCTTTGTCCTGTTGCAATCTTCATTGCAAAAAGAACATCGTGGTTGAAATCTACATCCCTTAGGCGGATTCAGATAACTTACCATCTCTCCCGGTATACCTTCAGCTATGCCTTCTCCTGTCAATTTAGGAACGCATGCCAATAACGCCCTTGTATAAGGGTGAGATGGATTTGCGAAAAGAGAGCGGGTAGGACCTATTTCTACAATCTCACCACCATACATGATGCAGACGCGGTCAGTAGTTTCCCTGACGACCCCTAAGGAGTGAGTAGCCAAAATGACCGACATGCCAGTAGTTTTAACTAAATTATTAAGGAGACCCAAAATCTGTGCTTGTATAGTGACATCCAATGACGTACCGGGTTCATCAGCCAACAAAAGCTTTCTATCGGTTGCCACTGACATAGCTATGCATATCCGCTGTCTCATCCCGCCACTTAACTGAAAAGGATATGCATCAAAAATTCTTTCAGGATCCGGCAAAAGGACGTCAGATAAGGCCTTGAGCGCTATGTCCTTAACATCATTTTCGCTGTAATTTATCCTTTTAGCCTGCAAGTTTGCCCTTATGACAGAAGATATTTGTTCACCAACTGTAAAAACCGGATTTAAAGAACTGGTCGGATCCTGAAATATCATAGACATCTCTGTCCTTCTCGTATTTAGCAATTCTGTTTGACTCATCTTGTTAACATTGCACCCTTTATACAAAATGTCACCCTTAGAGCTAGCATTACTATCAAGAACTCTAAGTAATGCCCTAAAGGTGGTTGTCTTGCCACAGCCTGTCTCTCCCACTAAACCAAGCCTTTCGCCCTCGACAAGAGAAAAAGAAACATCGTCCAAAACATGCATCAAACCTTCGTAAACCCTGTAATACACGTTAAGGTTTTTGACTTCCAATAACACTTCGCTACTCATTGTTTTTCCTCCGTCGAGAAGAGATCTCTAAACCCATCTCCCAACAAATTAAACGAAAGTACGATGATCATAATAGCGAGCGCAGGAAATACAGTTAGCCACCACTGTGTAGGCATATACTTGGCTCCATCAGATATCATAGTTCCAAGAGCTGGTGTTGGTGGCTGTTCACCCAAACCAACAAAGCTTAGCGCAGCTGCCGTCATGATTACTATGCCCATATCCAGGGTCATCTTCGTCAGTATAGGAGACAAACAATTGGGAAGCATTTCTCTGAAAATGATATGCACCCAACTGGCCCCCAGTAGTTGCGCTGAGCGAACATAATACTCCCTATTTAAGGTAACTGCCATACCATAAGCTAACCGGGCATACCATGTCCACCACGTAATGGTTATAGCCAGCATGGCATTCATTAGATTTGGTTTGAGAAGTGCTGCAACCGATAACGCCAGGATTAAAGGTGGAACGGCAAGAAAGATGTCTGTAAGCCGAGTAATTAAAGAATCGATTAATGAACCTTGGAAATAACCCCCTATTAAACCCATAGTTGTCCCAAAGGGGACTGAAATACTTAGTACAACGACTCCCATTAATAAGGTCGACCTAAGGGCAAATATTATACGGCTAAATACATCTCTTCCCATGGGATCGGTGCCACATAAATGTGCTAGACTGGGAGGTTGATTTGCATTCAAAAAATCGACTACTTTACCGGCATGAGTTGGATAAGGTGCAATAAAAGGGGCAAATATGGCAACCAAAACTATCACAACAACGCCCGCAAAACCTACAACAGATAACTTATTCTTTGATAACCTATACCAAGCTCTTTTAGACTTATCGCTAAAGCTTACAAAATTGTCACGCCTTCTGTCGTTCATAAATACGCTCACTCCCCAGCCTTAAGCCTGACTCTGGGATCTATGATGGCTACTAGTATGTCAACAAATATATTGGCAATTATAAAAACAAATCCGACGATGCAAATAACCGCACTCACCGCGTTTAAGTCTTTGAATAACATAGCTTCCACTCCATAACGCGAGAGGCCTGGCCAGTTAAATATTGATTCAACTAAAAAAGCATTAGCAAACAATGCGCCGATCTGTAGCGCTAACACGGAAACGGCAGGGATCACAGAAGGTCTAAGTAAGTATTTAAAAAATATCTCCCTTTTACTTAATCCCTGAGCTGTTTCCATGACAATATAATCTCTCTCGCCATTGTCTATCATAGAAGACCGGGTAATCCTCGCCAGTTGAGCCATGCCATTCATTGCAAGGGCGGTCGCTGGGAGGAGAAGGTGAACAAAAGCATCTACTGCGACAGGAAAATTACAACGTAAGATACTATCCACCACGATCATCCCCGTAATCGGTTGAACACCTAATCCAACGCTTGTACGCCCTAAAACTGGGAGAATTGGCCATTTGTAACCAAAAAGGAGCATGAACAAAACTGCGAAAACAAATGAAGGTGTTACAACGCCTATATAAGCTACTATCCTAAGAAAGTAATCCATATAACTGCCTTGACTTGCAGTAGCAAGAACTCCGAGAAGTATTCCGAAAACACATTGAATTATAGCTGCAACAATTACAAGTTCTAATGTGGCAGGTAAATAAATCTTAATATCATCCGTTACCGATCTCATTGTCATTAACGACAGTCCAAAATCTCCCTTTAAAACACTGGCGATCCAATGAAAGTACTGATATATTATCGGTTGGTCCAACTTCAATTCAATTCTTAGAGCCTCAACTGCCTCTTCTGTAGCCCGTGGCCCTAATGCCATACGTGCTGGATCACCTGGTACAACTCTGGATAAAGTGAATATGATGATCGATAGCCCTACTAGAGCTACTAACGACCATAAGGTGCGCTTACAAATAAAGCGAAAAATCTCCATCAATTTTCCTCCCTGACAATAGCTATAAATTAGCTGCCAGTTTATTCTTCTCTAAATTGGACACCCAGCATATACAGCAAATCTAAACCAGGAGCAATTGTTTTTTCTTGTTTCTGAAGTTCCGCAGGTTCCCACGTTAAATAACCAGATTGATAGGCGTGAACTTCCGGCTCTTCAAAAATAGGAATGTGAGGTTGGTATTGTACTATTAATTCTTGCGCTTTGCGATAAAGTTTTAGACGCTCATTTAAATCGGTTTCCTTAAGTGCCTTATCAATTGCCTCATCGATATCAGGGTACTTTACCCAACTTGTGTTAGTGTAGGTTCCAATTGATTCTGAATGATATATTGCCCGCAAAAGCGAACCTGCCTCGCTATAATGAGAAGATTCACTGATAGTGGTACCATGAGGGGTATCCTCCAAACGTGATGCCTGGTCAACAAACTTAGCCCACGGAACTTTGACAACCTCAACATTAACTCCCAGTTTATCGAAGTAAGTTTGGAAAGCTAAAGCTAGTTTTTCCCTATCGGGCACGTCAGCTACCCATGCTATTTCAACGGGAAATTGATCAGGATTGTCGGCATACTTGGAAAGAGATAGTTCTTCTTTTGCCTTCTCCAAATCATAGTCATAATAAGGCAAATCAGAAACTGCGCCTATAAGTGAAAGTGCAATTGGAGCTTTAGGTTGTTTTCTCCACGGAAAAATCTGAAGCAGCGCCTCGTAATCTATGGCATAAGACAAAGCTTTCCTGAAATGAACATCATCAGTAGGAGCCTTAGCATTGTTCAACGATAAGTACAACATTTTGCCATTGGATATTGCAAATATATCAATCCCTTTTACTTTTTCGAGACTTTTATAGGTTTCCACAGGCTGATATTCGTCAGTAAACTCAAGCTGTCTGCGCATCATCATAGTTCTCACACTTACAGGCTCAGAAACGGCAAGCAATTCGAACCCTTCCGGATTGCCTGAGCTGAAGCCCTTCCAATATTCGGGAAATTTAACCGCTCTTAAATGTTGATTGTGTGCCATTTCTACAACCTTATAGGGGCCACTCCCGGCATCGTTATTTATGAGCCAATTTGTACCGTAATCTTTAAATTCGCCGTAATTTCCGTCTTGTAAATGTTCTAGAACTTGTTTTTTGTTGACAATATAAAATCGGGTAAGTGTAGAAAGAAATGGACCAAAGGGCTCGCTTAAAGTTATTACAACAGTATCATTTGAAGGGTTTGAAATATCCTTCACCAATCCTTCAAACAAGTAGGAAAAGCCTCTTTTGATCGTCAGAAGCCGCTTCATGCTAAATACCACGTCATCTGCAGTGAGCTTGTCTCCATTATGGAAAAGTATGCCATCTCGAATTTTAAACGTATATTTTAGACCATCATCAGATACCGTCCAAGATTCAGCAACACCGTTTTTTAGGTTACCTAAATAATCTTGAAATATCAAAGAATCATATAAGTTTACTAAGGCGATCTGGGAGGCTCGATCATGTCCTTGGGCTGGATCTATATTGGGTGTATTAGAAGCAGTAAACCTCACTATACGGTCATCAACGGTAGCCCAAGCGTAACCCGTAAAAATCATTCCAACAAACAAACCAATAAGCATAGTCCTAAAAATGACCTTCTTCATCATTTTGCTCCTCCTCAAATTCACTTAATTAATAATATTAAGCAGTAACCAAGCACGCGCAATTTAACTAAAAATAAAAATTATTTTGCCAACTCTACCATGGCAGCCCCGATTATTTGGATGACCTTTAAGTATTCGTCTAAGTCTATGAACTCATCTGCTTTGTGTGCTACATCTGGACTTCCTGGAAACTTCGGGCCAAAGGCAACCATGTTTGGGAGAGCTTTTGCGTAAGTACCCCCGCCCATCGATAGCAATTTTGCTTCTTGTCCGGTCTTTTCTTCATACACCTTCTGAAGCTTTCTAATTAATATGCTGTCTTCTGGCATGTTAAGTGGAGCCTTTTCGCGGAGGATCGATAAGGAAAATCCGTTCTTTTCTACAAAAGCTTTAAGGGGAGAAACTATATCTTCGGATTGGAAGGTAACAGGAAAACGTATATCCAGCACTAGTGATAAATACCCATCTTGAAATGTTAGTTGCCCCAGGTTGCATGTCAATTTACCGGACAATTCATCTTGGACAAAAATTCCAAGATTCATACCATTTGCGTCGCCATAAAAGCATTTCCCTAATTGACATATAATTTTGCCCCAATCCTCGTCAATGGAAGATCCTAAAACATACATGAGATTTGCTATGGCATTTACACCTAATTCAGGAGTGCTACCGTGAGCAGCAACCCCAAATACTTTTAATGTAACCTCATTGTCTTCCTCAAGAAGGGAGATTTTTATGTCATTACTTTGTGCGGTTTCCTTGAAGGTGTTTAATGTTGTTTGTTTCTTAGCTGAATCCAAAAACCTGATAGTGGCTTTTGCTTCAGAAGGCACGACATTGGGAACAGTCCCGCCATTTATATCTAAAAGTATAGACTTTGAGGCCTTAGGCTGGATAAATGGTACATCAATACGTATATGCAGCTGTCCTTTTTCATATGCAATTATCGGGAATTCTCCGTCGGGTGTAAAACCCATCAGCGGTATTTCTCCACCGTGCTCCAGATAATACTTCATGTCCTTCATGCCGCTTTCTTCGTTCGTTCCAAATAAGATACGAATCCTGCGCTTTACAGGTATAGAAAGTTCCTTTATGGCATGCAAAGCCCATAACGCACCTATCGTCGGCCCTTTGTCATCCATCGTGCCTCGTCCAAACATTTTATTTCCATGAATTTCTCCAGCAAAAGGAGGATATGTCCATCCGTCTCCGGGAGGGACGACGTCTAAATGTCCGAGGACAGCAACCATATCTTTTCCTTCTCCGTATTCTGCCCAACCAACGTAGCCATCCAGATTTTGTGTGGCAAACCCTAACGAAGAAGCCGTCTTTAATGCTTGATCTAATGCCCTTTTAACCTCGATTCCAAAAGGAGCATCAGGGGCAGGGTCACTCTGAAGGCTTGGAATTCTTACGGACTCCTGCAAATTTAATATTATGGAAGGAAACAAGTTTGTAATTTTAGCATCAAGGGAAGTCATAGAACTCTCCTTTCGTTTAATAGCCTGGGATATTCATTTTCTTACAAATTTCGACGGCCTTCGGATCTTTGTAAATTCCGTTTTCTTCAAAGACACTGCCATCAAGCAAAATGGTAGGATTTAGGGTAACGCCATCCGTGTGAGATGCTGCAGACCAACATTTGCCCATAATTTGTTTGCCTTGACTGCCAAAACCAAATTCTATACATCCAAAAATCCTCTCGTCTTCGACGATCCTGCCGGTAGGAGCATTTACGCCCGGATTAAAGCCAAGAGAGTAGTGGGCGAGCCTGAACATATTCGGATCATTAAAAGATTTAAGCCACGTCTCAAAGATCTTTGCCTCTCTTCCACCGGATATTGACTGTATCACACCTTTTTCTATCTCTAATGCTATCGGTTCCTTTATAATTCCAAGTTGTGCAGGAGGAAACACTGCTGCGTCAAATACCACTGTGCCGTTTATTGTCTCTTCTATGGGACACCAACTTACCTGGCCAGCTAGCATGATAGGATATCCCTTTTTCGTAGCTTTTTCTCCGGAGAGGCGTATCTTGCGTCCTTGGTTATATGCCACCAGATTGGTTCCGCTAGGATTTTTGACTTCAACCTTATTTGCTTTTCCAAGTATCTCCTGGAAGTGACGCCCCAGCTCGACCACCATATCGTAATCTATTCTTTCGATACAATTTACCAGCATCATCACGTCCATACCCGTAAGATTGATATATCTGCAACCTTTTTCCATAGCATCTCTCCAGGTTTGTGAATGCATAACGGTGGCGTATGCAATTTCTATCCAAACATCTGCATTTGCTGTCGCGGCTGCCATATGGGCTGGCATTTCGCTCGCAAAGGTCTTAACAGGGGTAGGGTAGTATAATACAATGGGTTTAGCGCCGATGGCATAAGCAGCATCACCAATCGCTTCGGCAACTCTTCTATCACCTGAGCTGTCGCAAGTTATAACGACAGTTTCTCCTTCTTTTGCAAGCATGACGTCCCGCACCAATTTCAGGGCTCCGTTCATGGTTTCCATAGAACAATATTTTTCCGTTGGTTCTATCCCGCTTTTAAATTCCATGATCAAATCGCCTTCCTTTTTTTATATATTACCTTGATTATATTCAAGCACATGATTATTTACATCATCTAACGAAATAAATACCAGAATGACTGTTTGTAATTTTCGAACAATTTGGGATTATCATGGCATATTATTTGTCAAATATTACAAATTTTGTGCTAATATATTGTAAGATACAATAAAATCTTATTGCGGAAAACATCCATTGGGGGGATATTGATGCCTTTAACCGTAGAAGAAATGTTACAAATCGGCGATTTAAAGGATGTGGAAGTCTTGGCAGGCGAGCGCGGCCTTTCCAGTAGAGCGGTTAAGACCGTAGTGGTAATAGATGTACCAAACGCAGGTCAATGGATTAGAGGCGGAGAATTTTTGCTCACTTCTGGATACCTTTTTGCAGATGACGAGTTCTCCTTTATTGATCTGGTCGATAGTCTTGCCCAAAAAAATGCAGCCGCTTTAGGTGTTAAGATCGGTCGTTTCTTAAGCAAGATACCGGATGAAGCAATATCAAAGGCCAACAAATACAATTTTCCCATCTTAAAGATACCTACGTATATGAATCATGTAGATATTATAAATCCGGTACTTTCAGCTATCATCAACACTCAATATAAATTGCTAGAAACAACGGAAACCCTAAGGAACAAATTTCTCGATTCGATTTTATTAAGCAAGGGAGTCGAAGATATACTTAATATATTGGAAGAATTTTTAAACATGGGCATAGCATTTGTCGACAATATTCTTGGGATACGTTATTATTCCAGAAATAGCGGCCTAAAAGGTGCAATTGAAAACTCATACATAACTGAGATAGTAAATAAATATCCAAACACTCAAATTACTATTGAGAATAGGGTTATAGGATATTTGATTTACGAAAAAGAGCCGAGTTATTTAACTAGTTTTGCTGATATTGCAATTCGTGAAGCTCAAAGGGCATTGCTCTTGAATTATCAAAAAATGGAATTTGCTCATGAAGTCGAAAGGCGCCATAGGGATGTATTTTTAAAAGATCTCCTGTACTCTAAGTTTAAAAAACCGGCCGAGGTGTTTCTGCAGGCCAAGATATATGGGTGGGATCCCACATGGAAACTAATCGTAGTTGTAATTTACATCGATAACATACACAAAGAAAATTTCGATGATAATTTAACAAACAACTCCAGGAGTGAAAATGAATTTTCGTTGTCCCAAAAATTCGCTGCCTATTTCCCAGGCGCAATATTGACCCAGATTGACCCGCATTACGTAGCCCTAATCCCCGTAAAAGAGGAAAAAAGTTTCACCTTTTTACGCAACAAAATAAAGGAACTACATCAAATAATATCACAATCCAAAAAAATTGACCTTGTCATAACCTTAAGTTCTGTAAAAAAGGATTTATTGGAAGCTCCTCATGCTTTTGCCGAATGCCTGGAAACTTTTGATATCTTAAGACGAACTGAACAGAAACCAGGTGTGTATTCATGGTGCGACCTTGGCGTAGAGAAGGTTTTATGTACTCTCAAAGGAACCGAAATGAGCCAAAACTTCTGGAGACTTATTTTGGGCAAGTTGATCGATAGACAGGATGAAAGTTCATCGTTTTTGCTGCAAACGCTTGAAGCACTTATTATAAACGACTGGCAAATGAGACCAACGGCCGAGTTTCTCCACATTCATTACAACACACTAAAATATAGAATTAAAAAACTGGAAGAAATTTTGGAAATCGATGGTCTGCAAGAGGGAAAACTACGCTTTGAGGTTACCTTGGCCTTTATGCTATATAGGTTAGAGCACAGTAAATCATTGCACAATTGGCCACGAAGTCGCAGAGTTTAGTATGCCCTTCCAAAATGAGTTATGATGCATGCCCTCGAGTCTAGATGTGCCTTAAGATGTAACAAATATTAAGAATAAAGATGGCACCTGCAAAGATGCCCCTTGGAAATTTCTATCTCATCGGGTTCTTCTTTTGAACATATATCCATCGCTTGGACGCATCTGGTGTGAAAGAGACAACCCTTAGGGGGATCCAGGGGACTTGGTATCTCTCCCCGCGGTATTTTTCGGATCCTCTTCCCCCTGCCTGCGCTGGGTATTGCCTCAAGAAGGCTCATTGTGTAGGGGTGTTTCGGGTTTGAAAATATTTCGTCCTTGCTTCCCAATTCCATGATTTTGCCCAAATACATGACCGTGACGTGAGTGGCAATGTAATCTACCACTGCGAGGTTGTGGGTTATGAAAAGATATGTCAATTCTAGGCTTTCTTTCAGTTCCTTTAACAAAGCCAAGGTCCTCGCCTGAACGGATACGTCGAGTGCGGATGTGGGCTCGTCTAAGACTAAGAACTTGGGACGCAACACAAGAGCTCTTGCCATCGCTATCCTTTGCCGTTGACCACCGGAAAATTCATGGGGGTATCTGAACATATGCTCCTCCCGCAAACCGACGCGCTCCAGAATTTCCTTAATTCTGACGTATATCTCGTCTGACGGAAGCTTGTAATGTATTTTCAACCCTTCTCCGACGATATCTTTGATCAGCTTTCTGGGGTGTAGAGAGTTGTATGGGTCTTGTTGAACTATTTGCATTTCTCGCCTATATTTGATCAGATCTTTAGAACCAAGATCGGTGATATCTTCACCCTCAAAACAGATTTTTCCTGATGTAGGCTCGATAAGTTTTAGAATTAGCCTGCCCAGCGTACTCTTGCCAGAACCTGACTCTCCGACAACGGAAAAGATGGAACCTCTTGGAATATTCAAAGAAATATCGTTTATCGCTTTTACTTTGCGAGGCTTGGAGAATATAGATTTTTTAATATCAAAGTATTTTCGCAGATTTTCAATTGTAACGATTGCCTCCATGTCTAGCCCTCCTTCACGCCGTCAGAATAAAGATGACATGCGACGAAATGCCCTGGCAATATTTCACTTAAAGCTGGAAGTTCCATGCGACATCTGTCAAAACAAAAATCACACCTGGGATGAAACCTGCAACCGGAGGGAGGGGATACCAAATCAGGCACAGAACCAGGGATGCCGGTCAACTCCCTAGAAGCTCCTATTATTGGAATAGAACTTATCAGACCCTTTGTATAAGGGTGCAAAGGTTCATCGAATATTTCCTCCGAGTTAGATATCTCGATGACATTCCCGGCGTACATCACGGTTATCCTGTCGCAAAATTCTGAAGCAACCCCAAGATCGTGGGTTATCAGGATAACTGCGTTTTTCCCAATCTTCACCAATTCGTCCAATAATTGTAGTATCTGCGCCTGAATGGTTACGTCTAGCGCAGAAGTTGGTTCATCGGCTATCAGTAGTTTTGGTTTTATCGCCAGTGCCATGGCAATCATTGCCCTTTGGGCCATGCCACCGCTCAATTCGTGGGGGTATAAATCTATCGATCTTTTCCAATCAAGACCCACCATTTCCAGACTCTCAGGCACAAGCTTGTAGGCATCGCCTATATCGATATCATTTCTATGGGCTATTGCCTCTGCAATCTGAAATCCTACTTTGAAAACGGGGTTTAGGGCAGAAATGGGTTCTTGAAATATCATGGACATTCTTTTGCCTCGAATATGTCTGTCCATTTCCTCTTCGGAAAGTTTTAGGATGTCATTGCCCTCGAACAAAATTTGCCCATCTATTATTTCACCCGGAGCCTCTATCAGTCTCATGACAGAAAGAGCGGACACGGACTTACCACAACCCGTTTCTCCTACTATGCCTAAGCGTTCCTCTTCGTTAAGCCATAGCCTTACTCCGTTAAGCGCTTTGATAGTCCCCCTGTAGGTATGAAACATGACCCGCAAATCTGAGACATCAAGTAGCCTTTTCATAAACCAATTACCTCCTAATCCTCGGGTCCATCATGTCACGTATACCATCGCCTAGAAGATTAAATCCCAAGACTACCAATGCTATGAATAAACCGGGAAATGTCGATATCCACCACTGTTCCACGAGATAACTTCGGCCATCGCTTACGATAGCACCCCATTCAGGTGTAGGAGGCTGGGCACCAAGGCCGAGGAAGCCCAAACCTGCTGCCGTCAATATTATGGACCCCATCCTCAAGGACAGCTGAACCAACACTGGCGACATGCACATGGGCAATATATGAAGGAGCAATATCCTGATGTTGCTGGCGCCCAGAGCTCTTATCGCTTCAATGTAAGGCAACGATTTTATCTTCATTGATTCGGCACGCGCTAACCTTGCTATAATGGTCCACCCTACCAAGGATATTGCGATGATGGCATTAAATACTCCACGACCCAGCATGGCCGATAAAGCCATGGCCAAGATCAAGTTGGGGAAGGACAAAAATACATCGGTAATTCTCATTAAAACATCGTCGATTACACCGCCAAAATATCCTGCCGTTATACCTACTGCAAGCCCTATCGTTCCGCTAATCACTGTTACAAGCAAAATAATACCAACTTCAATACGCGCCCCGTATACAACTCTACTAAAGATATCCCTGCCAAATTGATCCGTCCCAAATATATGCTCACTGCTTGGTGGGAGCAGGGTTCGGGAAAGATCGACTTCTATAGGATCGTAGGGAGCTATTAAGGGGGCAAAAATAGCAATCAATATGAAAAAGGCAACCAGAACGGTCCCCACCATCGCCAGTTTGTTTTGCCTCCACAGGTAAAGGGTATGTTTCCAGTCTTCGACCAAAAGTTGTCGGCGTGATATCACGTTCGAGCCTTCGTTATGCAAACTGCAACCCCCCTATACTCTCATCCTTGGATCTAAAGCTGCGTAGATTATATCAACAACCAAGTTGACTAGGGAATAAACAACAGCGACAAATAGGGTGCCACCCATGATTGCCGGATAATCCAAGAGAAGCAAAGAATTGACTATATATCGACCGAGTCCGGGCCAACCGAAAATTGTTTCAGTTAAAACAGCTCCCTCGAGCAAGCTGCCGAAGGTCAATCCTATTACCGTAACAACAGGTATCAAGGCATTGCGCAAGGCATGTCTGTATATGACAAGCCTTCTTCCTATTCCTTTGGCCTTAGCTGTTCTTATGAAATCTTGCCTTAATACGTCTAACATGCTCGATCGCATGATTCTGGCAATTGAAGCTGTCGCGGAGTAACCGAGGACGACAGCGGGTAATATTATATGCGATAAAGCATCTTTAAAAGCACCAAAGTCTCCTGCCAGAAGGGAGTCCAACAGCAAAAGACCCGTAACCTTGGGCGGCATGACGGTAAATATTCCAACCCTCCCGCTGCCTGGCAGCCAACCCAAACGATAATAAAAGAGAATTAAAAGCAAAAGGCCCGTCCAGAAAACAGGCATAGATACACCCAATATAGAAAAAACTCTACAAAAATGATCTACCAGCTTGTTACGATGTACCGCAGAAAAAATTCCCAAAGGTACCCCTAAAATTATGGAGATTAGAGCTGCCACTAAAGCAAGCTCTAACGTTGCAGGGAAAAACTCAGCAATATCCTTTATGACCGGCCTGTTGCTTTTAATTGATACTCCCAAATCGCCTCTCACGACACCCGACATGAAATCGAGAAATTGGTCGAAAAGGGGTTTGTCCAAACCTAAGCGCCTTCTCATCTCATCAACCAATTCTATAGGGGCGTTGCCTCCCAAAATTGCGCCTACGGGATCTGCAGGTATCGCTCTAGCTACCACGAAGACCACAACGGATACGCCAAATAGGACGATAAGCATCAAAAATAACCTTTTTATGATGAAGGTTTCAAGCTTCATTTATACTTAATCCCCCTGCTTTATCTCTTAATAGACTAAATCATATATAAGGGGTTTATTAAACCCCTTATATATGATTTATATTCCAACATCTCGCAAAAAATGCATTTAAGAGAAGTCTCTAGTATGACTCGGAGCTTACTTCTTCGAAATTTTAGTAAAGTCGAAGGTGATGCTGTAACCTGCAGCTGCCTCTTCAAATCCTATTAAATTATCCCTTATTACCCAGAAATCCAATGGTTGATAGAGCAGAGCAAAGGGGCTTTTCTCGATCCAATATTCCTGAAGTTCCTTGTAAAGTTCCAATCGCCGTTCGTCGTTTAATTCCAATCCTGCTTTCTCCGCAAGATCAGCTGCATGATCGTCGTACCACATGGTCCTCCAGGCAAGTTGCTTTACTCTGTAGTTTGCGAAGGGCTTTGCCAAGGCATCCGGGTCCGGATAATCAATGCCCCATCCTGCCAATATAATTTGATGTCCCTGCTGCCTGTATTTAGCGTACATTTCAGAAGCCGGCATTGTTGTCACCTTGGCTTTTATCCCAACTTCCGCGAGGTTGGATTGGATAAGCACGGCTTCATCCATTCTGATTTGAGTCGGATTCGTCAAAAGTTCGACTTCAAAACCTTCAGGGTACCCTGCTTCATTCAATAATTGCCTTGCCTTTTCTACATCCTTTTTGTAAGGGTTCATCTCAATATAACCAAAGTAGCCGATGGGAATAAAGTTTTGGTTAAGTACGGCAAACCCCTTGAGCACGGAATCAATTATCGCATCGTAATCAATAGCGTATTTGACGGCTTTGACAACTCTCTCGTCCTTGAAGGGCCCCCACTGGGCGTTCATGGCAACGTATTCATTGGACTGAGACGGGACTGTTACCAACTTAACGCCTTTTTGGGGCGAATCTCTGAGCTGGGCAGCCTGTTCCGTCGTAACCCTCCAGGCCACATCGACATCGCCTTTTTGCACAAGGAGAAACTGAGTCGTCGCTTCAGGCACGTCTTTAATATATATTTGTTTAATAGCAGGTTCACCACCCCAATAGTATTGATTAGCACGAAGCAAGACGTGATCATTTCTCTTCCATTCGACTATCTCATAGGGCCCCGCGCCTGCTCCTGCAGATTTATCCTGGAGGAAGGCCTCTCCAAAGTCACCATTTATTTCGTTTGCCATGACTACTTTCTTGTTTACAATTCCTCCCCAAGAGCCTCCTAAAATAGAAAGGATTATATTTGGGGCGAGGGGTTTGGTCTTTAAAACGACAGTCATATCATCTTCTTTTAGGATCGTTTCATTCATATTTTCCTTTGTTAAACCAATTTCCTCCAACAACCATGCAGGCGACTTTCCAATGCTCAAAAGCCTTTGAAAGGAAAAGATGACGTCGTCGGCCGTGACGGGATCGCCATTAGAAAAGCGAGCGTTTTTTCTAAGATGAAATACATATTTCGTGCCGTCTTCCAGGATGTCCCAGCTTTCTGCCAAGGCCGGTACGGGAGTTAAAACCCCATTAACCGGTTGGATATGGGTTAGCCCCGAATAGCCTGCCTCCGTAATCTGTGCCGCAAAGGTCTCGTAGCAAACGGCCGGGTCCAGTGAAATTAATATCTGCGTATCGGCAGCGATAACCAATGAATCTTTAGGAATCGCTGCAAAAGAAGCAGAGGCAAACAAAAAACAACTCAGAAACGCCAAACACCACACCATAACCCTTTTCCTCATTCACTTATACCTCCTCAACTGATAGGGTGTCGTTATTTTACCAAGACATTATAATCGGTGTCAAAAATACTAAATTTCCAGAAAAATAGGGACGGCTTCTCTGGTTTCGCGCAGCTTCATTCAAAAGAAAACCGTCCCCGAGATATAAGATGCCTATAGATAAGATATGGAATTATTGTTATAACCTAATTCAATTCCAGATATTTTTTGGCCAGCAGCACGTATGTCGCCACGCCTTGCCACAAGACATCTTCATCCACGTCAAATTTGGGGTGATGGTGAGGATATATTATACCTTTCTCTTCGTTTCTGATGCCAAGTTGAACAAATACGCCGGGAATTTTTTGCGTATAGAAAGCAAAATCCTCGCCACCCATGGTCATTTCGGCTTCCATGACGGGCCCAATTGCCTTCAAAACGTCCAACGCAAAGTCCGTAAGTTGGGGATCGTTTATCAGGGGAGGGTAGGGAGCTCGAAAAAACTCAAATGAAGAATTACATCCCCATCCTTTAGAATAGCACTCAACCAAGGATTGCATTCTCTTTACCAGCATATCCCTCAAATCGGAATCAAAAGTCCTCAGCGTACCCTTCATCTCCACTGAATCGGGAATTATATTGTATCCGTGGCTTGCCTCGATCACCGGTAACGTAATTACTGCCGGAGAAAAGGGATTAACGGCTCGGGAGACTAATTTATGAAAGGCGTTATATATATCCGCAGCTGGTGCTGTGGGATCATTGGTCAGGTGAGGGTGCGCCGCGTGCCCTCCTTTGCCAGAGATCTTAATTTGAAAACCGTCTGACGAAGCCATCATGGGCCCCTTCCTGGTAGCTAAAACTCCCGACGGAACTTCTACCCATACATGAATTCCGAATATGGCATCTACATCGTCAATATGGCCTTCTTCTACGACTTGCTTAGCGCCGGCTCCGCCTTCCTCTCCCGGTTGAAATATAAGTTTTACAGTGCCCACAAATGAATCTTTCATGTCGGATATTATCTTTGCAGCACCCAAAAGCATCGCTGCATGCGCATCATGGCCACAGGCATGCATTTTTCCTTCAAAAGCGGATTTGTAGGGAACGTCGTTTTCCTCTTTTACATCCAACGCGTCGATATCTGCTCTGAGCGCTACGGTCTTTCCTTTTTCGCCACATTTCAAAGTTCCTATTACTCCAGTACCAGCGGTCCTCTTTGTTTCGTAACCCCACTGTTTTAAAAGTTCTTCCACGATATCTCCTGTCCTTTTTTCCTCGAATTTAACCTCGGGATGTTGGTGAAAATCCCTTCGCCTTTCCACGACAAAACCCTGCATTTTCTTGGCAAATTCGATGATTTCATTTGTTAAATCACTGTTAGTCATTTCAAACCCCTTCTAACATAATTTATTCTTTAAAACTCTTATAGCCTTATTGGAGCGCCCGGTCCAAGAGGTAGTCCCAGATAAAACCAAACTAATATCATCGCCGTCCAGGTGACCAAAAAGAGCAGGGAATAGATAAACGTTCTAGATATAATGGTCCCTACTCCCACGTCTTTCTTATACACGCTCGCAAAACCAAGAATTATCGGAAAGTAAGTGAAAAGCGGAGTAAATGAATTTGTGCTGGAATCTCCTATTCTATAGAGTAACTGCGTCCATTCGGGAGTGTAACCGAGATAATACATCATTGGTACTATGACAGGCGCTAAAAAGGCCCACTTCGTTGAACCGCTGGACAAAAACAGGTTCACAAAAGTTGAGATTATTACTATGGACACAAAAAGCCCCACGCCTGTAAAGTTGGCCACTTCTAAAATGTGGGCAAGTTTGATGGCAAGAATTGATGCCATATTTGTATGGGTAAAAGTATAGGTAAAGTTAGCTATCGGCAACATAACAACGATGTATGACGCCATGGTCTTCATGCTCTCTACCATATAATTAATCATATCGGTAGGCTTTTTGACCGTGCCCACGTTCTTTCCGTATACCCAACCGGCGATAACGAAGAAAACGAACAGAATTGGAATCATTCCCCTCAAGAAAATGGAGGGAACTATCGTATTTTTAACGGGATCACGCAGAGGACCGCCCGGTATCAGCGTCAGAAGAAACATCAAAAGAAAGAAACCAAAAGCAGCCAATCCGGCTTTTTTCATACTGCTAAGCTCCCTCTCTGTAAGGGGTGTTAAGTATTCATGAGGAACTTGAGCATGTTCATATTCGGGATCCCATCTCGCCAGCCTTGGCATAGCAAATTTAATGGTAAATACTGTTCCGACAATGGTAACTACAAAAACAGACGCGATCATAAAAAAGTAATTGGCTGTGGGATAAACGTTATAGGATGGATCAGCTATTCTAGCTGAAGTGTTTGTAATGCCTGCCAAGAGCACATCAGTTCCGGCTATAAACAAATTTGCAGTAAATCCCGAAGCAGCAGCAACATAACCTAATATTAAACCAAAAATAGGATCTTTCTTTCTTGCATAAAACAGTGCAGCTGTTAAAGGCGGAATAATAACTGTTCCGGCATCAGAGGCTAAATTGGAACACATGCCTATTATAAAAATAGCCGGGATCATCAATTTGTCTGGAACTGTGGTGAGCGTTTTCATTATCGCAGGTATGAACCCAGCCCTTTCAGCGAAACCAGCTGCCATCATCATAACCAAAACCAGACCTAATGGCGGAAACTTGGTGAAATTGCCGACCATATTTGACAGGATCCAATCCAATCCCTTTCGATTCAATAAACTCATAATTTCGATTTTCTCATTGCTGCCTGGTGCAACTGCAGATACGCCGGCCAGAACACCGGAAAGGACAATTACAAGTAGCCAGAAAAACAAAAATATCCAAAATATGTGGGGCAACTTGTTTCCGACTCGTTCAATCCATCCAACGAACCTCGATAAGATGCCATTCTCACTCTTAGCCAAAACGAACTCCTCCCTTCGATATTTAAAACTACATTTAAAATTTGAAAGTCACCTTGGAATTATACATGGCTTTGTGTTTTTTATGAATCATTTTAAGAGCTTGACACGCATGAAACTCTAGTTTATAATCTCGAAATTATTAAATTCTGGTTTGGAGGGATCGTCATGTCTAAATTTGTAAACTGCGTAGTGTGCGAAGGAAAGGTGGAAGTATCCGATGAACTTTTAGAAGGGGAAATTATCACCTGTCCCGACTGCGGATCTGAACTGGAAGTGATTTCTTTGGATCCCTTAACGGTGGCAGAAGCACCCGAAGTGCAGGAGGATTGGGGAGAATAATGGCCAAGGTCTTCATGTTCTATTCCCGTCTTAGGGCTGAGGAGAAAATGATAATTGAGGCAGCAAAGGCAAGAGAAATCCCTTTAGAATCGATTGTCGTCTCCGACTTGGTCTGGCCCAACGATATTTGTCAAAGGAAAGATGTGGCCCTGTGCCGCTGTATTGGACACAGGCAAAATCTTGCGCTGGCGTTAACGTTAGAGGCAATGGGCGTAACCACCATAAACCCTTCCGACGTCATGAATATATGTTCGGACAAAATCGCCACTTCTTCGAAGCTCTCTATAGCAGGCATTCCCCAACCCAATTA
Organism: Acetomicrobium thermoterrenum DSM 13490; assembly: GCF_900107215.1. NCBI lineage: Bacteria > Thermotogati > Synergistota > Synergistia > Synergistales > Acetomicrobiaceae > Acetomicrobium > Acetomicrobium thermoterrenum. The sequence continues at coordinate 122,228 of NZ_FNPD01000003.1, forward strand.
TGCTGTGGCCTTTTCGTTGGAGGGCACACTAAAATGCGTTGAAAAAATGGGATATCCCGTCGTCTTGAAACCCCCCGTCGGCAGTTGGGGAAGGCTTTTGGCAAAGGTCAACGACAAGGATGCGCTGGAAGCAGTAGTCGAACATAAGTTGCACTTGGGTTCGCAGCACAGCGCAATTTACATTCAAAAATATGTCGACAAAAATGGATTCGACATAAGGGCCACCATAATAGGAGATTCTCCCGTATCGGCCATAAGAAGGTGCAGCAATCATTGGATTACGAACACCGCAAGGGGCGGCGAGGCACAAAACTACCCTCTGACCGATGAACTCAAGAAATTGCTTGTTGATGTTCAAAGGGCTATCGGTGGAAAATTACTTGCCGTCGATGTGTTTGAGACCTATAACGGCTATCTCGTGAACGAAGTCAACGGCCAGCCGGAGTTTAGAAGCTCTCACGAAAGGATAACAGGCGTTGATGTTGCCGGAAAGATAGTCGAGATGGCTTGGACATTGGCTCAAGAGAGTGATGAAAATGACTTTTAAGGCAGCGATATGGGGAGCAAGCGGAATGGCAGGTGGTGAGGTTCTGCGAATATTGGCCCGACATCCCGATATAAAAGTGGAATGTGCCGTCTCAAAGAACAAAAATAGACAATTCATATGGCAGACACACCCTCATTTAAGGGATGAATTTGGCACTTTAACATTTTGTGACCACGATGAGGCATTTTTAAAAGAAGTAGATATCGCATTTTTAGCAGTCCCTCACGGCACAGCCGTGTCCGTCATCGAAAAATACTTGGAAAAAGGCACGAAGGTAGTAGATCTGTCTGCTGACGTTAGGCTTTATTCTGCTAAAGATTATGAAAAATGGTACGGGTCGCCTCATCCAAACCCGGATTTATTGATCAGTGCGGTTTACGGTTTGCCCGAGCTCCATGGGAAGGAAATCAAAGAGTCAAATTTAGTGAGCGGAGTAGGTTGTAACGCAGCCTGCTGTATATTGGGGCTTTTTCCCCTCGCCAGAGAGGGCTTGATAGAGGAAATCCGAATCGAAGTGAGGGTTGGATCATCCGAAGCTGGTGCAACACCGACACTGGGAAGCCATCATCCCTACAGAAGCAGGACGTTAAGAGTGTACGAACCTTTTAGGCATCGCCATTTGGCTGAAATCCTGCAGGAACTTTCCCTTGAGGAAGATGCAGTAACGATGACGATGACAGCCGTGGAGATCGTCCGCGGTGCACAAATGTTGGCTCATATTCGACTGTCGGAAAAAGTGAGAGAGGGAGAAATATGGAGGCTCTACAAGAATGCTTATAGAGACAAGCCCTTTTTGCAGCTTTGTCCGGCCAAACCTGCTCATCTCAGGCTTCCCGAACCAAAGATGGTGACGGGTAGCAATCAGGCAATGACTGGTTTTACCCTCCACGAGGACGGGCGCAGGATGTTGGTAGTTACGGCCATAGATAACCTGATGAAAGGGGCAGCAGGAACGGCTGTCCAGGCATCCAACCTGATGCTGGGGTTAAACGAAACCGAAGGACTTACCATGATGCCCGTTTACCCCGTGTAAGCAACATGACTCACTGAAAGGAGAAAGGACAGTGACATATCAAAACCTTAGTTCCATTAAAAGGGGAGTAGTAAAGATCGGGGGAGCAAGCGGCAATAACCTTGAATATCTCGTCAAGGAACTTTCTGAAAGAGTAAAGAAGGGAGAAGAGTGGCTTCTTGTTCATGGCGCAAGTTCTTATATGGACAATCTATCGAGGGCTTTAAATATTACTCCAAAATACGTTATGAGCCCCGGTGGTTTTAAGAGCCGCTTCGTAAACTCGACCGATCTGGAATTGTTTCGAGCTGCATGCTCCGTATTTTCCATACAACTTGTTAGCTCCTTCGGTCAACTGGGGGTTAATGCCGTCCCGCTTTATCCGCCAGACAACATATCCGCCGTTGCTAAAAGAAAGGATGTCCTACGGGTTACAGAAAATGGCAAAGTGCGTTTAATTAGAGGCAATTGCAGCGGATTTATCACGTCCTTTCGAAACGAAAGTATCTTTGCATTGTGGGATTTAGGTGCTCTTCCCGTCTTACCTCCTCTGGCTTATGACGAGAAAGGTAACGGCGTCTTGAACGTCGATGGGGATCGCATGGCTGCTGCAGCAGCTGCGTCTGTTAAAGCAGATGTATTGGTCATATTAAGCAACATTCCGGGATTGCTTCAAGATCCAAACGATACTTCCACGTTGATTAAAATGTCTACGCTCGAAGACTGGACCGAACTGGAAAGCTATTCTCGGGGAAACATGAAGCGCAAACTGCTAGCGGCAAAAGAAGCGCTCGAAGGCGGAGTTAATTCGGTATTTATAGGAGACAGCAGGCAACCAAATCCGATAAAGACGATATTCTCTGGAGGAGGGACGCACTTATGTCGGAGCTTTACGGAAGCCGCGGTATAACTTTAACATACGGGAATGGTGCAATAATCAGAGATAAAGAAGGAAAAGAATATATAGATTTTTACTGTGGCAGCGGAGCTGCGCTCTTCGGACATTGCCATCCCTACCTTGTTAAGACATTAAAAGAAGCATCGGAAATGCCGTGGACGGTAGGGATAGGCATGGGATCGGATACGAGAAATAAGTTCATGGAATCCTTAAAACAGATATTTCCGGACAGAGAATGCTTCTTCTGCAACAGCGGATCTGAAGCAGTGGAGGCCGCACTTAAACTTGTCACCTTTTTAAACTCCAATAGAAAAAAAATCCTTGCCCTACGCCGAAGCTTTCACGGACGCACGCTTGGGGCTTTGTCTTTAACCTTTAACCCGCTTTACAGAAACCCTTGGACACACGTTCTTTTGCCAGTAACCCATTTAGAACCAGAGGAACTGCCGTCAAGGGTAGATGAAGATACCGTTGCGGTATTTGTAGAGCCCGTCAGAGGGGAAGGCGGAGTCTATCCCCTCAAGAAGGATATTGGGAAGAAGATAACTGAGGCGTGCAAATTGCACGGAGCTTTGCTCGTCAGCGATGAGGTTCAATGCGGTTGGGGAAGGTGTGGCGATTATTCAGTAAGCGAAAAGTGTGGTCTTGATCCTGACATAATATGTCTCGCAAAGGGTGTGTCCGGAGGTTTTCCCGTAGGGATGATGCTATGGAAGGAAAAGTTAGGCGGCTTTCCTCCTTCGGGGCACAGTTCAACATACGGAGGCAATCCTCTTGCCATGGCTTTGGGGCTAGCTACTATATCGTTATTGCAAGGTGAAGGCTATATGCAAAAGGCGGTGGAATTAGGTGACCACTTCAGAGGTCTATTACAAAAAATTGACTCGCCGCTTATACGTGAGGTGCGCGGAAGGGGGTTGTTGAACGGAGTGGAGCTTTCCGTAAAAACTATTCCTATAGTCAAAGAACTTCAGGATAGGGGTGTACTCGCCCTTCCGGCCGGACCTTTTGTGGTGAGATTTTTGTCGCCCCTGACGTCTACGACAGAACATTTTGAAAAAACAGCTGACATCTTTAAAGCTGTATTGGAAGAGAAGGAAAAGGGCGATGTCTGCTGAAAGGAATTTGCTCTTCGATCTGGTTTCAATAGCCAGCGCAAGTTACAAAGAAGCCGAGGCGTGTGATTATCTCAATGCCCGCCTCCCTTCTTTGGGGTGGGACAGGTCATACATAGACTATGTGGGCAATGTCGTGGCCACGAAAGGGGAGGGCGATAACGAAATAATCCTCCTCGGTCACATCGATACAGTTGAGGGCGGACCAAAGCCCAAAGTAGAAGACGATACCCTATGGGGGAGGGGTGCTGTCGATGCAAAGGGACCCCTTTGCGCGATGGCCTTAGCTGGCGGCAAGGTAAAACTTGCACGAAACTGCAAATTGACCCTTATTGCTGCCATCGGAGAGGAATCTGACTCACGGGGCATCCTTTACAGACTGCCGCTCCATAAGCCTAAAGCCTGCATCGTGGGAGAGCCGTCGAACACTCGGGGAATAACCATAGGCTATCGCGGTTGTATTAGGGCAATCCTCAAGGCAAAAGATGGCGGAGGCCACAGAAGCGCCGACGCAGGTCCCCTTACCAGCGTTACCCTGGCAGCTTCAGAGATATTAAATCGATTGCGCTCAAATGACCAATCGGGCAAATCCATTGCATATAGCCCATCTGGGGCAATCGTTTCCATGCGGGGACAGGAAAGGGGACGAAGGACTGCAAAGATGGAGCTCGATATACGCGTTCCCATCGGAGGCACCCTAGAAGAATACCGCTTGTTGGTTGAGAAAATATGCAAAAAATATAAAGTAGAACATGATATCGCCCTTGCCATACCCTCTCACGTGACGGACAAAAACAACATAGTCGCAAAAGCCTTTCGCACAGCCCTGAGACGACAAAAACTGGAACCCCGCGTAGTCGTCAAAAGCGGAACGGCTGATTTCAATCATGCAGCTGCTTGGGATTGCCCTATGGTCGCATACGGGCCCGGCGACAGCACCCTAGATCACACTATGACCGAACATATCGTCTTAAGTGAATATTTTAAATCCATCGATGTTCTCGAAACTGCGATAGCATTGATCTCTTCTTATGTGTCAAGTGGGGTAGGGTTTTTGTGATAAAATAACAGAGAAGCGAGGTGATAACCATGTTTGACAACAACATTGAAGTCTTCGTAAAAGGCATAGCTGTGGACGAGGACAACAATCATATTGTTATGCTCAGTGACAAGGAGGAAACTAAAGTCCTGCCTATCGTCATCGGTCCCGTTGAAGCTATGGCCATTTTAATGAACTTGCAGGGCGTAACGCCCAGTCGTCCACTTACTCACAACCTCTTAAGAAACCTATTGGACCTTTTGGGCGCGGAGGTGGAGCAAGTCATAATCAACAACATTAAAGACAATGTCTATTATGCTAACCTTTATCTTAGGCACAAAAGTTACACATATGAAGTTGATTCTCGCCCCAGCGATGCAATCGCCCTTGCCGTCGCCTATAACGCACCAATATACATGGACATAAAGCTGACGGAGTTTACCGTAAATTCTTCTGATTTAAACGTCGGACACAATTAACCGACTTAACACGCGGCAAACCTTAAGACAAAAGATAGGCTTAGCAACATTTTTTTACATAATGTCTATTCTTTAAGGACAGGACTTTCTAAAACCTTTAAATTTAAAATCCTGTCAACTCTAAAAACCCTTTCTCCCTGTCTGGAGTTGCAAAATGCCCGTACTCCTATGTATTTTTTCCCTTTGTATTCCATCTCTCCGACTTCAAAGGGGGTTATGATTCTTTTGCTTTTCTCGTTATTTGGCTTAAGGTAAACGATTTCCAAAGCCAAATTTTCGTTTATAGCCTCTCTAATTCTCCCGATCTTGTCGTCTAGGGATTGCATCTCCTCAGCCTTGCTATATTGGCACTCCGTCAAGAAATGCACCACGTTCCAGTCCATCCAGATATGTTCTTTCTTGATGGGTTTTTTTAGTATGATTCCCTCCAGAGAAGTGCAACGGCTCAAAGCAACATAAACTTGGCCATGGGCAAAGGCCCCGCGTCCAATGTCAATGATGACCTTATCGAAGGTCTTGCCCTGGCTTTTATGTATCGTCACTGCCCAGGCAAGCATCATTGGATATTGCTTAAACTTGCCTACGGTTTGAGACTTCAGCTTATCTCCGTCTACGTAAAAGTCGTAAATCTCCCAGGTGTGAGGGGTCACTTCGACCTCCCTTCCGTCTGAAAGCTCTACCACTATGACGTATTCCTCTCGATCGTCCTCTAAGACGTCTTTATAAATCTCGATAATTTTCCCGATACTTCCGTTAACCCACCTGCCCAGGGAGTCGTTGTTCAAAAGCATAATTTGGGCTCCCTCTTTTACCTTAAGCTCCAAGGCTGTCGGCAGATATTCGTTCCCAAAATCGCCTTTGATAGCGCCTTTAAAAACATGAGTCATGCCTTTTAATTGGAAAAGCTGCTGCTCATTAATTTCTTCCGCACGTTTATTTGTTGTGGTCAAATATACGAAGAACTCTTCAGGATCGGGCTCGAAGTCGGGCATTACGCGGCTGTTCAGTAGCTTTATATCCTCATCCGTTATGGTCTTGTTGCGAATTGCTCCCAGCAAATCTATGAACTTCTGGTCGTGCTGGCGATATATCTTATCCAACTCCACAAATTCCACATCCAAGGTCTCAAAGGCCTTGGCACTGTAAAAATAAGGTGTCTCATAGAGGGTCTTAAAAACATCTCTTTCGTTTTTCGTTACAACGGGGGGAAGTTGATACAAATCTCCGATGAATACCATTTGAATTCCACCAAAGGGCAACTTGCTTTTGGGCCCATGGAGTCTCAAAAACTTGTCGACGCAGTCTAGTAAATCAGCTCGGACCATGGAGACCTCGTCTATGATGATCGTATCTATCTTTTTGTAAATGTTCGTCGCACCATTGGGAGAACGAGACTTTTTGATCTGGTCGGGAGTAACGTTGGGCTTAAAACCGAAAAAAGAATGAATGGTCTGACCTTTGACGTTCAAGGCAGCAACGCCGGTGGGGGCTAAAACCACGACTCTTTTTTTCGTGTTCTGTTGAAAATAAGACAATAATGTGGACTTTCCTGTTCCGGCACGTCCGGTAACGAATACGTTTTTATCGGAATTTTCCATGAGATCTAATGCTTTGCGAAAGTCTTCGTTCAATTCTATTTTTGACATCCAACCTCAAACCTCTGCATTTCCTTAATTTTGAGTTAATCATAACATGACAAATACTAAAATTTAAGGCATATCGAGGACAAAATATACCAAAGAGCACATGTTACCCATGTGCTTTTCATATGTTACATCCGAGAGTTTGGCAATCTCCCTTAATTCATTGGGCCTCAAAACATAGTCTTTCAATGCCCAAAAGCTTGGCAGGTATAGCTCCGGTTGTTCCATAAATAAAAGGTTTTACCCCTCTGTTTTCCATGGTCTGAAGTATTCTATCCAGTGTGCTATTTACTAGAGTCGAGCCGGTAATGAGACAGACTCTGCAATCCCTTGCGATCTCTTCAAGCGCTGTGTCACCGTCCAATACTCTCACTCCAAAGACATCTTTTCCTATGTTTTGAGGGTTTAAGTCACATAATTTCACCCTTTCTTTTCCCAAAACTTCCGCCATATGTTTAATAATTGCCGGTTGGTATCCTATTACCCCCACTTTGGCTGAGGGATCTAATATCTCGCTTACAAATTCCGCCATTTTTCGCCCGCAACGGTCTGGAGCTTTATCTTTGCAATGAATGGTATGATCGTCCCAGCCAAGATGCCTTCCCAATGCATTAACTGTAGCCAAGAAAATAGCCCTGTTTTTCTCCAGATTCAATGGCAAAAGAAGCACTTCTTCGAGAGTCCCCCTCCAACGGGAAGGCCTTGACGTAAAGGCCTGCCCCTTTTCTCCATTTAGCGTAGCCTCGATAAGCTTTTCCTCCCCGCGCTGAAGAGCAAAATCTTTATAGGGAGCAGGGTCTCCAAGTGCTTCTTCAACGCCTAGGGGCTCTACGAAAACAGACTCATCCAGAAGATGAGAAAGGCTTTTAATATTTTTTAACACTATTTTTCTTACATCGAGAAGCAAATCAGAACTTTTGTTATTTTCAATGCACTTCATTGCACATTAACCCCCCCTATTACTTCGTGTTATCTGGCGATAAAAATCCCCACTTCGTCCAAATAGGAAAAGACCTTTCGGAACGACAGAAAATCCAAAATTTGCGGACCTCCTCATTGGCTCTAATAGTGAGACCCCCCACTTGATCGACAGTCATTCCGGATAGAGGAGTATAATTGCCGCCTGCTTTTATGGCCATGCTGAGAGGAATAAACGCTATCTCGGCAGCACTTCCTTTCGCCGCGACGACAGCCTGCGGTGCATTGCCAACTAAAATAATCCTCTTTTCAGCCATCATTTTATCCCATAATCCTGCCTCATCAAGATATTGCTTTGCCAGGTTTCCATAAGCTGTTATATCGGGATTTGGCACGGCTATTTTGGACTTTTCAATATCGCTCTCACATGGAGCCTCCGAAGAAAAACGCCACATCACCAATTGCCCTATGGCAAAGGCGTGAACGTCGACTAGCATTCCCTTGGCCTTTAACCATTTTGGCCATCTGGGCTCGGAAGCCAAAAACATATCATATGGCGCACCCATCGCTATCTTATTTGCCAAAGGACCACATGCTTCCTTTACAAATTCCATTTTTTCTCCTCCAGCCTCGACATAAGCCTCCATCACCTCTTCAACGCAGGGAGCTATGCCAGCTGCAACGGCAACCACATTAGCCATAACTGGTGCACACCATATTGACAGGACGCACATGATAATTACAAAAACTCTAACAGCTCGTTTCAATTGATTTACCCCCTCTTATATCGAATGGGACACGTGCTTGTATAGTAAATTATCACAGTTAGATATATATTGCAACTGGGTTGCAAATGCGTGCCCGTTTATAGTATGACTACTGATCGGTTTTGTTCTATATAGAAAAAGTAGTATACTTAAATTTAAAAGAAGGTTATCGAGGTTATGTCGCCAGGACTGTAATCCAATGCCTAATAAGTGGTTATAGTCTTGTCCGGAGCCATATAAGGGCAAATGACATATAGCCAAGAAATGAATTTGTCCTGAAGGTGGTAAGTTTCTTATTGACTTCACGGTCCTTCTTATTTAAAATGCATAAGTCCCATAAATATGGGACGATAACCGCTTGAGACGGGCTCCAAGGCAATTGCCGCCCGAGTTGCTCAGCGAGAGGAGGTAATGAGTTTGACTTATGCTATTGTAGAAACCGGTGGGAAGCAGTATCGTGTATCGCCTGGAGATGTGTTGAAAGTCGAGAAGCTAGAGGGACAACCAGGAGATATAGTAAAGCTTGATCGAGTTCTAATGATATCCGACGATCAGGAAGTAAAGGTGGGAAATCCGACTATTCCCGGTGCCAGCGTGGAAGCAACCATTAAGAATCACGGCAAAGACAAAAAAGTCATCGTCTTCAAATTCAAAAACAAAACTAATTATCAAAGGTTCAAAGGCCACCGTCAGCCCTACTCGGAAATCGAGATCTTGTCCGTAAAGTATTAACTTATCTAAATATTATGAAGTATTTCAGATTTCGGTAAGAATGATTAAAATTAGTATAGGGATAGGGGGAAAAAGGCCATTATCGGTTGAAGCCAGAGGACACAGCGGATATGCTAAAAAGGGAGAAGATGTCGTATGCGCTGCAGTGTCGACCTTGATGCATGCCCTCCTTTTAGGGCTAAAAGAGGTCGTCGAAGCTAAAGATGTAGTTTTCGATATCCAAGATGACGTACCTTTGTTTTTCCTCTCTTGGAACGAAGGAACCCTTGAGGATCCAAAGGCGAAGGCGGTAATAGAAACAGTGCTTGGCAGCTTAAGGTCCATTGCCCATTCCTATCCCGGGTATGTGCAAATTGTGGAGGTGAGTATAAATTGATCAGGTTCGATATACAGTTGTTTGCGCACAAGAAAGGGCAGGGGAGCAGCCAAAACGGCAGAGATAGCATTAGCAAGAGGTTAGGAGTTAAAAGGTACGACGGGCAAGTCGTGGATGCCGGTAACATTATCATCCGCCAGCGCGGTACTAAAGTTCATCCCGGACAAAATGTAGGGCTCGGCAAGGATTACACTATTTTTGCTCTAAAAAAAGGAGTAGTTAAGTTCGAAAACAAAAGAAACAGGAAATACGTGAGTGTAATTCCCGTTGAAGAATAGGATAAAATAGGTTTGACAAATACGCGAATAGGGGCCTTGTCATGTCAGGTCCCTATTCTATTACTACGGGTGATGTAAATTGAAGTTTATCGATAGAGCGGAAATTATTGTTCATGCTGGCCATGGTGGCAAGGGATGCATGAGTTTTAGGAGGGAAAAATACGTCCCTAAAGGTGGCCCCGATGGTGGAAACGGAGGAAGAGGGGGAAACGTTTACATAAAAGCCTCTGACAAAATTCAAACCCTCGAAGATTTTACCTACAAAACTCAGTTTAAAGCTCAATCAGGCCAAGATGGAAGAAAGAGAAATCAGTCCGGCAAGGATGGAGAGGATTTAATAATAGAAGTTCCCTGTGGGACGATCGTGTGGGACGCAGAGACCGGCGAGCCCTTGGGTGACTTGGTTGATCCTAGCGACAGCTTGTTAGTTGCCCTTGGAGGAAGAGGTGGAAGGGGAAATGCTGCTTTTTCGACGCCTGTCAACCAAGCTCCCCGCTTTTCCGAAAAAGGGGAAGAGGGCCAAACAAAACATCTTATATTAGAACTAAAGATACTTGCCGACGTGGCGATAATAGGGCTTCCGAATGTGGGAAAATCCAGTTTGTTGGCTAGTTTATCAAATGCGAAGCCTAAAATTGCCGATTATCCATTTACAACCATAAATCCCAACCTTGGCGTTATACAGGAAGATGATTTCCGCATAACTTTGGCAGATATCCCGGGGTTGATAGAGGGTGCATCGGAAAACAAGGGATTAGGTCTCTTGTTCCTGAGGCATATAGAGCGAAGTCGCTTCATATTACATGTTTTAGATGTATCATCTCATTCGATCGACAACATAGAGGAACAATGGATAACTCTTCGTGAGGAGATTTCAAAATATAACGATCAAATACTCAAAAAACCTTCTTTGCTGGTGGCCAATAAGACGGACCTGATTGATGGCGCCTCTTTTTTGGATCAGGTCGCAAAATGGGCAGAGAAATCAAAGCAAGAGATTTGCTTTACAAGCACTGTAACGGGAAGAGGTATAAAAGAACTGGCAGAGCTGTTATTGCAGAAACTTTCGAAGTTGACCCCCGACAACAGGAGGCTTTATCCCCTAAGACATGCCACCAAGTCACAATTTTACCGTGATTCGGACATAAGGATAGAAATCCTTGAAGAGGGTAAATATAGGGTCATCAGTCCATATCTTGAAGAACTAGTAAAACGATATGACTTTGGCCAAGAAGAGGCGATTTTGCGTTTCGGTAAGATCATTGCCAGATTAGGAGTAGAGGAATTACTGGACAAGATGGGAGCAAAAGAAGGAGATACCGTTTGCATAGGTGATTTGGAGTTCGAATATGAACCCGATGTCAAATGATCGACGAAGAAAGGGGAGATATGGTCTTGCCTCAGAGGCGATCCAATTTTATGAGCAGACTTAAAGTTGGCATCATGGGAGGCACCTTTGATCCCATTCATTTCGGGCATTTGGTTATTGCAGAAGAGGCCTATATATCGCTCAACCTGTCAGAGGTGATATTTGTACCAACGGGCAATCCTCCCCATAAAAACAATAAAATGATAACGTCTGCAGAAGATCGCTATATCATGACCTGTATGGCCATAGTCGATAATCCCCATTTTAAAATATCTAAAATTGAGATCGAACGCGGAGGACCATCGCATACCATTGACACGTTAAGGGAAATGAGACATTGGTATTTGCCGAGGGAGGTAGAATTTTTTTTCATAACAGGCATCGATGCCGTATTGCAAATGCCTTTATGGAAGGAACCTTACGAGATCGCTCGCGTTGCCCATATAGTTGCAGCTTCAAGGCCGGGTTACAATGTCTCGCAATTGGAGTCATTGCCGGAGGAGATAAAGCGGGCAGTGATACCGCTGGAAATACCGCTGCTTGCCATATCGAGCACAGAAATAAGAAGACGTGTCGCGGCAGGGCAAAGCATAAGATATTTTTTGCCCTGGACCGTGGAGCATTTTATATATAAGAGAAACCTGTATTCATTAGAGGGAAGGTGACCTCATTTGACGAAATTGAAGCTCGCACTTTTGATAATGGCTATGGTCGTTGCAACCGTAGGAGGAGCTTACGTTCGTCTGTACGGCTATTTTTCGCCTAAAGTAGAGTCGATAAAAGAGAGCGTTCAACACGACGAAAAAACGGGGAAGATAAATATTTGCATAGTAGGCAAAGACAACACAGAAGATTCCCATCGTGCCGATACAATCCTCTTCACTACGCTGGATCTTGACAATAAGACAGTTCAAGTTTTATCCATCCCCAGAGACACCAGGGTCCAAATTCCTGGTCGCGGTTGGGATAAGATCAATCATGCCTATCCCTATGGGGGGATAGAACTACTGAACAGAACGCTCATAAACTATCTAGGAATGCCAATCCATTATTATATCGAATTGGACTACAACTCCTTTCCGAAGATAGTAGACCTGCTGGGAGGAGTCGATATATACGTCGAAAAAAGGCTTAAATATGTCGATAAAGCTGGTGGTCTCTACATAGATATCCCTCAGGGTTTACAACACATGGACGGAGAAACTGCATTAAAGTTCGTTAGATTTAGACATGACGCATTAGGCGATATAGGGAGGATTAAAAGACAACAACAATTCATGAAGGCGCTGCTTCAAAAGATCGCCAATCAAGCCCTTAGCACGAAAATGCCAACGTTGTTGAAGGCAATATTACAGGCACTTCAGACTGATTTGCCGGCCGAAGAGGCACTTAAATTGGCAATGTACTTTAGAGATATACAACCACAGAATATAAGATTTTTTACGCTGCCAGGCAAGCCCGCTGTTTTATCTGGCGTCAGCTACTGGCTGGGCGATGTAAACAGGGCTTTAGCAATGCTCTCAGCTCCAATAAGCGAAGAAGAACAAGAAGATGGCAATGCAATGAAAGGTACGGCCACATCACCCGAGAAATTAATAGAAGAGGGTAAAGAGCAAATCGATAGAAATACGATAGCTCGAAATATCACTTGTAGGGTAGCTGTATTAAATGGTGATGGGACCGCAGGACTAGCAAATCAATTTGCAGACGTATTACAACGGTATGGTATCGATATAGCGTATAAAAGTAATGCCCGGCACTTCGACTATCACTATACATCTATATTGTATCCAAGAAATCTCGAGAGGGAATCGAAGATGCTCGGTCAGTTGCTTGGCATTTCCGACTCTCTGGTAAAGCCAAGCGATAGCACAACCAACCTTACAATCATTATAGGACATGATTATAAGTCCATCCTCGCAAGGCTGGAGAACGGTTTGAGGTAAAGGCTGTAGGTAGTAAGCTGGATAAAGATGAGGTATAATGAAAATTAAAGAAGGGAGACAAATTTAAGGAGGGGTGATTGGACATCAGCAAGGCGAGCGAAGGTGCAATGGAAAAATATGAATGGATTGCAAAGGTTTTAGCCTCCAAGAAAGCCCAAGATATTATTTCTATAGATATCAGCGAGGTTTCCGGGTTCGCCGATATCTTTTTCATCTCAAACAGCAATTCAGAGAGCCATATGAAAGCCCTTTTAGACGTCATAACGGACGCGCTGGATGAACGCCAAATTACCTATACAGTCGAAGGCAGAGACAGTAACTTGTGGCGTTTGATAGATTGCGGCGACGTAATCATTCACATCTTCAGTCAGGAAGGACGAAAATTTTACGACTTGGAGCGAATCTGGGGAGATGTACCTATACTACATTATGACGAAGACGGAGAACTTGTAGCGGTACTTAACGCATAGAAAGCAATATTAAATATCCAAGTAGTAATAATACTAGCAAACATTAACTTCTACTATAGACTGACTATTGACTATAGAATAGACAAGTAACACATAAGACTAGGATCAGAAAAAGAGCATCTGGTCTTATGTGTTTTTCATAGTGTCCTATAATGTATCTTATGTTACATTGGATCGAAATTTAAAGCTTTTATCAAAGGGCTTGATTAAAACTAAAGCTGCTCTATCACATCTATCACAATGACCGCTCATATTATCGTGTTTCTTGAAATTTCCAAAAAGCTTCCAACGTCTAAAGACGCGCCGCCAATCAAAGCGCCATCAATATCTTTCTGTTCCATCAAACCCTTTGCATTATCGGGTTTTACGCTTCCGCCATATAGGATTCGTATGCCCTCGGCAGCTGTGGAACCAAACCTTTCTTCGATAAATTTTCTTATATATGCACATACGCTTTGAGCATCCTCATCGCTGGCCTTACGGCCCGTTCCAATGGCCCAAACAGGCTCATAGGCTATAACTATATTGTCTTTGATATTTTCGTGCTCTCTGAGGCTTCTCAAAGCCTCCTCCAGCTGTCTTTTAACTACGGTTTCGGTAATTCCCTCATCCCTTTCCTCGAGCGTCTCCCCAACGCACAGCACGGGCTTTAGTCCTATCTCTAAAGCTTTGTTCATCTTCTTCCCGATCGTCTCGTCCGATTCGCCAAATATGTGACGCCTTTCACTATGTCCAAGGATCACGTATTTACACCCTACTTCCATTAACATTTTCCCGGCTATTTCGCCTGTAAAGGCTCCGCTATCCTCCCAATGCATGTTTTGAGCACCCAAGGAAAGGGAGATATCCGCCGAAGCAACTTCTCTGCCAGCGGTCTCTAAACTGACGAAGGGCGGGAATATGCCGAGTTCTACTTTGTTTTCTTTTAAAAACCCTTTAAGAGACGTATCTTTTGCTATAGCTGCAAAAAGCTCGACGATAAATTCCTTCGTCTCCTTGGGTCCTTTGTGCATCTTCCAATTGCCTGCAAGAAAAGGAACTCTTCTCATGGTAGATCCTCCTTAATTAAAGTCAAGCGGAGCACTTTTGGCGCTCCGCTTGCGTGATCTTCCCTAATCTTCTAATTTTTATTCACCCAACAGGGGCTCGATACCGGGAAGCATCTTACCCTCCATAAACTCAAGGCTGGCTCCGCCTCCCGTGGAAACGTGAGACATTTGATCGGAAAATCCTAACATATTCACGGCCGCAGCGGTGTCTCCCCCACCGACAACTGTGTGTCCGCCATTTTTAGTGACTTGCGCTACAGCAGATGCCACCTTTTCGGTACCGGCTCTGAAGGGCTCTAGTTCAAATACTCCCATAGGACCGTTCCAAAAAACTGTTTTTGCTTTGTCTATTATCTTGCTAAAATTTTCAATTGACTTTGGTCCAATATCAAGGGCCATCATGTCCTCCGGTATTGGCGTCTCAAGATCTACTACAGATGTAGGCACATCGGCTTTTACGTCTGGTGCTACGACGGAATCAAGGGGAAGATGAATCTCAACACCCCTGGAACGGGAAAGCTCAAGCATTTCCTTAGCATATTCCAGTTTTTCCTCTTCACACAAAGATTTTCCTATTCCGTATCCCCTAGCCTTTAGGAAGGTATATGCCATGCCTCCGCCTATGATGATGTGATCGACCTTGGAAATGAGGTTCTCGATAACTCCTATTTTATCCGACACCTTGGCTCCTCCTAAGATAAGTACATAGGGATGAGCCGGATTGTCCCTTACAAGGCTGAGAGAATCGATTTCTCTTTTTATGAGAAAACCTGCAAAGGACGTCAGATAATCGACCACCCCACGTGTAGAAGCATGTGCTCTATGGGCAGCGCTAAAGGCATCCATTACGAAAACCTCAAAGGGCTTTGCAAGCTCTTTCGCAAAGTCGGGGTCATTTTTGGTCTCCCCCTTATAGAAACGTACATTTTCCAAGACGAGCACTTCTTCTTGTTGCTGAGAGGCAACTGCGCGCGTCACTTCTTCGCCAATGCAATGTGGAATAAAAGTAACCTTCCATCCGGTCAATGCCTTTAAATGCTCTGCTACGGGCTTAAGCGAAAACTGCGGATCCCGTCCCTCTTTAGGGCGACCTAAATGGGATACCAAGGCGAGATGGGCTCCGCTATTTCTCAAAAACGTTAAAGTATCAAGGTGTGCTTTAATGCGCGTGTCGTCGGTAACGACACCGTCCTTCATAGGCACATTAAAATCGACCCTGACTAGAACTTTTTTACATGATACGTCTTTGGGGTCTGGGATTCTCAATTTCATATGCAACCACCTGCCTGACTAGAGCGATTTTGCAACGTAGTTTGCCAAATCGACTAGCCTGCAGGAATAGCCCCATTCGTTGTCGTACCATGCAAAGACCTTAACCGTGCTGTCTATTGCCATCGTTTGATTTGGCATAAATATAGCAGAATGGGGATCTCCTATGAAGTCAGCGGACACCAAAGGACCGGGTTCGTAGGCGAGAATGCCTTTCAATTCTCCTTCAGCGTATTTTTTCATTGCTGCATTGATCTCTTCAGCTGTTGCCGGTTTCTTTAATTCTGCAACCAGATCCACGATGGACACATCAGGCGTAGGAACGCGGAGCGCTATTCCGTTAAGCAATCCCTTCAATTCCGGAATTACCTTACCTATAGCCTTTGCTGCACCCGTAGATGTAGGAATTATAGAAAGGCCCGCAGCTCTGCCGCGAGCGGGGTCTTTTTTGTGGGGGAAATCCAAAGTCACCTGGTCGTTCGTATAAGAATG
The DNA here is from genome assembly GCF_900107215.1 of Acetomicrobium thermoterrenum DSM 13490. Classification (NCBI taxonomy): domain Bacteria; kingdom Thermotogati; phylum Synergistota; class Synergistia; order Synergistales; family Acetomicrobiaceae; genus Acetomicrobium; species Acetomicrobium thermoterrenum. Next base: position 138,627 of record NZ_FNPD01000003.1, read on the forward strand.
CGCCGTAGTCATGAGCCCACGCAAAATACCGAATTCCTTGTGCAACACCTTAACTAAAGGAGCAAGGCAATTTGTGGTACAAGACGCATTGGAGATGATTACATGTTTGGTAGGATCATATTCATCCTCATTTACTCCCATTGCGATTGTGATGTCTTCATTGCTGGCAGGTGCTGAAATTATTACCTTTTTAGCTCCTGCCGCCAAATGAGCTTTTGCCTTTTCTCCATCGGTGAATCGACCCGTAGATTCCACAACGACATCTACTCCGAGGTCCTTCCACGGAAGTTTGGAAGGGTCCGGCTCGGCGCATACCTTTATCTTATGCCCATCGATAATTATATAATCACCGTCCACTTTTACTTCGCCAGGATAACGACGATGGACGGAATCATATTTGAAGAGATAACCCAATATCTCCGGCGATGCCAAATCATTGACGGCAACTACCTCGCATTCTTTTTGGGCATCGTATTGCATCAAGGCCCTCAAAAACAAACGTCCAATACGCCCAAAACCGTTTATAGCTATTTTTTTTGTCATAATACACTCCACCTCCCGTAAGCTTTAGAAGATCAACTTGCAACCTGGTTGTTCGAAATTAGGTGCAACTTATATCATATTTTAGCAGCCGTGATGGGTTATTACAAATCGAATCATGAGCCGGAAAATTCGACTTCTTCGAAACCGCCATCCAGGTCTATATCGGTCATTTCTTTTATGATGTTTTCAAGTTTGTTCCATCTGTATTCTACAGTGCTTTTACTTACGGGCTTAAGTAACAATTGCCCGACTTCCCGAAGAGTAGCACTGGGGTAGTTTAGTCGTACAAGTACGAGATCCTGCATATATGCTGGAAGATCGTTTATAATGCCGGACTTAACGAGCAATTTACTAATATACAGCTGTTTTTCGGCCGCCTGAAGGCTTTTTCTGATATTGGACGTGTCACAATTAACCTGTTTATTCGCTCTACTTTTAACGGATCGGATTATAAATTTTTCCTCGACCATAAGAGAGGTCTTCATAAGCTCCATGCCCGCAAGAAGCCTCGTGATGGATTCGTGGCTACGAACCTGCACCTCGTAACTGCCAGCACGATTTCTGAAAGTATTCTTTATTCCCTTGGCATTTATGAAAGCTAATAGCTTATCGCATAACTTATCGTTTTTAATCCGAAAGACTAGGTGATAGCCGTTTTTAGGCCAGAATATTGAACCGCAGCTGCCAAACAATCCCCGCAACCATGCCCAAGAGGCCTTTGATCTGGAGATATCTTCGTAAATATCAAAGGGTAAAATCAACTTTACCCGACCTTTTTTGTTTTCGGGAACTCTCATATAAGACGAAATATTAACATCCGACCATCGCGTATACTTCCAGAGCGAATAAAGTCTCCTAAAGACATACAATCGCAACGATGCACATATTGCATAGTTCATCTTTTGCTTGACAAAAATTCCCTCTATGATTCCTGAACATTCGGTATCGGTCCTGCTTTTATCGAAAGCTACGCTATTTATCCACTCATCCCAGAAAATTGAATCGATTCTTTCCATATTTCCCTTTCCCTCGCACTTCTTGCTATCTTCATCAGACATTCGGCTAATTTAATTGAATCATGCCGGACTGCCCCTTCTTCAATCTTACATAGCTCATCCTCAATTAAGTATATACCTATTTTCTTGAACTTCTCCCTTTCCTCGGGTGTTAACAACAACGGCATCGAACCTTGGGCAACATATTTTGATACAATTTCATGAGGTAAAGCCTTCGAATTGGCTACTACAAAGTCAGGAAAGCCTTTTAAAACTTTACTTATCCATCTCACATGGTCCCATACGGTAAACCCATCGGTTTCGCAGGGTTGAGTCATGAGGTTGCAAACATAAACAACCGGCGTGGAAGAAGTTTTAACGGAATCGGCGACTTTTTCCACAAGGAGGTTGGGTATGACACTGGTAAAAAGACTGCCTGGCCCAAGAATTATAAGATCGGCATTTTCAATTGCCTTCAATGTCTCGGGCAGTGGCTTAACGTTTTTAGGCTCAAGCCAGATATCGTCCAGGTATTTGCCGTAATTTGTGATATTCAACTCACCCTCAATTCTCTCGCCGTTTTTAGTTTTTCCCACTAAAGTAACGCTTTCAGTGGTAACCGGGAGAACTTGCCCCCTTATAGCCAGCATATTATTCAATTCCTCAATTCCCTTTCTGAAGTCACCAGCTATTTCCGTCGCTGCAAGGAGAAGCAGGTTGCCCAAACTGTGGCCGGTTAATTCTCCGCGATCAAATCGAAAGTTAAGAAGCCTGTTTAAAGAACTATCATCTTCAGCAAGAGCTAAAAGGCAATTTCTGATATCACCCGGCGGCAATACCCCCCACTCCTGGCGCAAGCGCCCAGAGCTGCCACCCTCATCGGTCACCGTTACGACAGCCGTTATATTTCTGGTAAAACATTTCAAACCCCTCAACAAAGCAGCCAGCCCTGTTCCTCCGCCAATAGCGACCACGTAGGGCCCCATAGAAAGCCTCTGACGCGACGCGCGAAGATAGACATCCCTATATTTTTCTTTATTTTTTTCCCTGTCTTTTGCCATACCGTCGTTAGTGGGATCAGCTGCTTTCTTAGAAAATATATAAGCCACGGCTCCACCCAAAAATGCACCGGCAAAAAAACTAACCAGCGACGACATCGCTCACTTTCTCCTTATCCTTTTCTATATCCCGATGCCTGATAATACAATTTTCTCCATCGGCCGACAGCTCTTTGGCAAGCCATTCGGAATAGGCAACGGAACGATGCCTTCCCCCTGTACATCCTACAGCAATGTGCACCTGCGGTTTCCCTGTTTTTCGATATAAAGGAAGAATCAACTTTATCAAACGCAAAGATTCGTTGTAAAATTTCTCAGTTTCGCTGAAATTTAACAGATATTCCTGAACCTCGACGTCAACCCCGGTAAGATTACGAAGGGATGGGCAATAAAATGGATTTTCCAAGAATCTTACGTCAAAAACGTAATCACAGTCCGAAGGGATGCCATATTTATATCCAAAGGAAGTTATGATGACCGATGGTTCCGCATCCATCATGCCCAATGATTTTAACAAGGCATCCTTTAACTCTTGAATATTTAAATTACTCGTGTCTATGACAACATCGGCCAACTCCCTTACGGGAGCCACCATGTTCCTCTCTTTCGAGATCATTACGCTCAAAGGCAGATCTTTGCCCAGAGGGTGCCTTCTTCTCGTCGTTTCATAACGCCTTATTAATATTTCGTCGTTGGCATCCAAAAATATCACTTTAACTAAGGACACTTTGCTTTTGAGCGTCGTTATAACATCTTCAAAACCTTTAAGAAGGATGCCGCCCCTGACATCAATTACTGCAACTATACCATTATTGACGGCTGCCTCGTGAGTTTCAAGCATGTCTACCAATTGTGGCAGTATTGCCGGCGGAATATTATCTATGGCATAAAAACCAATGTCTTCCAATATCTTCAAAGCGGTAGATTTACCACCGCCTGACATTCCTGTAATGATAATACACTTTGAGATGCCTTGCTTACCATGTTCCTCATCGTGGTTATTGCACGGTAGATCGATTTGCCTTTTATTATTGTTCCCGTCAATGTCGGACATGCCTGTCTGTTAGCACCTCCACAGCGTGCCTTAAGGTAGGAGATACGGCGGAGAAGCATTCTGTAGCCCCTTTTTCACTCCCGGGAAGGGCAACTATAACGGTCTTTCCCCTCGTTACAGCCATTCCCCTGCTCAAGATGGACATGGGATTGTTTAAAGATGTCGACCAACGCATATACTCGCCTATACCATAGATAATCTTGTCCGATATTTCTAAAATGGCCTCGGGAGTGACATCCCTTCGCGAGATACCAGTGCCCCCAGTTATCAAAATTAAATCGAGCCCTACATCATCACACCAATGCCGGACAACCCTCTGTATTTCGTCTATTTCGTCAGGTACTATATCGTAATTTTTTCTCACTGCACCTATGGATTGGGAAATCTCTTCAAGGGAGGGCGCTGATGTATCTATCAGCTCTCCTTTGCTTCTTCTGTCGCTGACTGTCAAAATCCCCAAGTTGATGGGAAACCACTCGTCATATTCCATAGATAGACGTAAAAATCCACCCTTGAATATCTCTGCTTCATTGTCACTATGCAACTTTAAGATAACCTCTCCGTTGTCAAAGGAAACGAGGTTTTCGCTGTCTTCGACCCCATGAGATAGTACCAACGTCAGAGCCGACTCGTTTAAGGGAAGCAAAGGCATGGGAGCAGTTATAAAAATCTTCTTTACCATCCCATCGACCATAGTCTCTCCCTTATTACCTACATGAAGATATGCCATTGTAACGTCCTTTTCGCCATCATAAATTCTTATCAGTCTCTTCTTAATCATCTTGTGCACTTTCCCTATCCTCCCAAAGGTAGTTGCCGCTTTTGCCGCCGCTTTTTTCGACCAAGCGTATTGCCTCAAAATGCATTCCCTTGTCTATTCCTTTGCACATGTCATATATGGTCAGAAGGGCTACGGAAACTGCCGTCAATGCCTCCATCTCTACGCCTGTAACTTCTCTGGCAGATACTTCAGAAGTTACCTTTATGCCATGGCGTAATTCATCCAATTCGCACCGAACCTTCACATGATCCAGCCTTATGTTGTGGCACAGCGGAATTATCTCCCAAGTCTTTTTGGCAGCCATTATGCCTGCAAGTTCGGCGACCTTTAAAACATCGCCTTTTGGGACATCGCCCTTATCAACCATATTATATATTTTATCCGGCAAAATGATCCAACCGCAGGCTACAGCTCTTCTTGAAGTAAGATCTTTCGAACCAACATCTACCATTACAGGATGGCCTGAATCGTCCAGATGCGTTCCAAAGCCCATCGTTTAACCTCCTATTTGGGACATATGACTGTCTCCGGGGGCCAACTTTTTCCAATTCGCGGGTTTTTCCCAGGCAGCCGTCAATATCCTGCGTTTTACTTCCTCTAAATCTCCCTTTCTTAATGGTGAGAGTAAATCGAATCCGCCGGCAGCGAAGAGACAGTTTTTCATCTCCCCTGTCGCGGTAACGCGCAATCGGTTGCAGCTATCGCAAAAATGATGGGTTACCGCGGCTATTATCCCTATTTTCTGCCCGGTCTTCGAATTAACGTAATATTTTGCCGGACCATCGGTTGCCGAAGGAGTTTCTTCCGCCATCTTCCAATCTCCGGATGAAAAAAGGAAATTTTCTATAGTGGAAGCGGAAATAAAGGAATCTCTAGACCACAATCCTTCATCGAGGGGCATGAATTCTATAAACCTCAAGGTAGCTCCAATCTTTTTGGCAAAATCGGCCAAGGACATTGCTTCCTCTTCGTTGAAGCCTTTTATCAAAACGACATTGATCTTTAAAGGCAATTTCAAACAGCTCCATAGCGTTATCCCTTCAATTACTTCGCTCAAATTCCCGATCCTTGTTATGAACCTGAACTTTTCGGCATCGAGGGTATCCAGACTTACGTTAAGCCTTATTCCCAGATCTTTTATTTCATCTATATATTTTGAGAGCAAAGAAGCATTAGTCGTTACTGCAAGCTCCAGCGCAGGAAAAGATTGGCGCAAGGTTTGCAATAATTGCGCAAAATCCTTTCTTACGAAAGGCTCGCCTCCCGTTAGCCTGACTTTTTTGACTCCAAGCTCCATGAAAAGTCTGATTAACAATCGTATCTCTTCATACGTCATTATTTTATCATGGGGTATCCACTCTACCCCTTCTTCAGGCATACAATACCGACAGCGATAGTTGCATCTGTCGGTGACAGATATGCGCACGTAGTTCAGTTTTCTTCCCAACCTATCTATGAGCTTCAGGGCCAACGGTATCCCCCCATTCTCTTAACCTTTTCTATAAATTTAGAATCGCTGACGGAATCGATGAGCGCCTCAATGCCGGGATGCGTCAATTCCTCTTCAGGAATTACAAGCTCGTAAGGTTCTTCGGTTATCGGAATAAAGTCCAAACCTAGAGCATCGGCAGCAAATTTTATGCCAAGCGCGACATCGGCCATTCCCCAGGCTACCCTACAGGAAGCATCGAGATGGGTCATCGTTTGATCCTCGTAGCCTTTGACGGAAGCACTCTCGATTCCCTCTTCCCTCAAGAGCGAATCGAGCAACACTCTGGTACCTGCACCCGGCTGTCTATTGACGATGCGCACATCGCCACGTGCCAAATCTTGGATGGAACTTATCTTCTTCGGGTTTCCCCTTTTTACTATAAATCCCTGCTGACGATAGAAAAGCAAAAAACGCTTCCATTTATCGCTTATAGGCTTAAAACTTGCTATATAGGTATCGTTGTATGACATATCTTTCGGATCCAGAAGGTGTGCTGCCGAAAGGTGGGCTTCTCCTCTGGCTAATGCTGCCAATCCGCCCAAGCTTCCGACAGACCTAATTACCAAATCAGCACCTCTTTTTCTAACAAACGAGACCAACTGGGCCACTGCCGGGTCATCGGAGCCTTGAAATAAAACGCGCTTTTCCCACAGGACCTCCTTTGTTAACCTGACTTCTATTTCCTTGCCTTTAGGACATTCATAGATCTTTGGAGGTATTAAAGCAAAACCATCCGAATCAGCTGTCGCTCTCATGGAACTTGATCCTCCGGAAATAGGCCACGCGTACTTTTTGTCCCTTAGCCTGACAACCTTCACTCTCAGCCATTCGCTTATCCCCTGTGGCGATGAATGAGATATAAGAAGAGGCAGACTTAACTTATCCCTTACCCTAATAGCTTCATCCAGAATTTTATTCTCGTCAAAATTTCCCTTCATTAACAATTGCAACAAAGGATAGACGACGCTCCAGGCAACAACCATTGTTGACATCGGAAATCCCGGCATTCCCACCACAGGTTTGTCTTTTACTGTACCAAGCAATGCTGGTCTTCCGGGTCGCATTAAAACCCAATGAAAGATAAGCTGCCCTTCCCGCTCTATTACATTTGCTGTGAAATCCCTCTTCCCTTTGGCTGAACCGGCGCCAATAAGGACCAAATCATATTTGTCTACGGCATCCGCCAAAACTTCCTTCAATTTTTCCGGGTCATCTTTTACGTGAGGGCCAACGACGAAGGGGATTTTCCATTGTTCAAACATTCCCTCGAGCATTATCGAGTTGCTTTCCATGACTTTACCGGGGGGCAAGCCAGCGGGGCTTTCCTCGGGTTTCCTTGGAACGATCTCGTCACCCGTTGGAATAAATATTGCCTTGGGCTTGGAAAGCAAGGGCAATTCTCGTAATCCCACGGCATAAAATAGGGCCATTAAATTAGGATCTACTTCATCGCCAAAATGGGCCACAATTTGTCCTTTTACTATATCCTCGCCAATGGGCCTGAGATTCGCGCCAGGCGGAACAGATATATATACATATAGGTTATCATTTTTTAAAGATGTATCCTCCACCATCACAACCGAATCATATTGAGGCGGAACGAAAGCGCCTGTGTTTACCCATTGGTATTTTTCGGTATTTAACACTACAGGCGTGGCCGCAGTAGCCCTGGCCGTGGAGTTCGAAGAGACAGCATATCCATCTACGGCTGATGCCGGATAGTGGGGCACATTGACAGGAGACGCTATATCCTCGGCGAGCAATCCCCCAAGAGATTCCGACAAGGGGACATTTTTGACTAGAGGATCCCGATTACCCCAATGTGCTTTTAATAATTCCCAGGCTTCTTTTAAGGATATATGTTCTCTCACCATAGAATAACTTCTATCTCCTCTCCCTTTCTAGCCGTCTCTCTACTGACGGGCAAGACAGCGAGTCCTGCTGTCCTTTTCAAGGCAGATATGTAGCCCGATTTAGAATTCACAGGTACAACGCCATCGAATTTTAATGAAACAGGAATATACTCCTCCACTCCACTTCTACTAATGAAATCATCGAGACATATAAGTTTGATTATTTTAAAGTTTTTCTCATAAAGGCGCGCTCCCCCGATCATCATATCAAGCAATGGAAGCAATACAACCCTGGCGACGACTGAGCAGGACAAGGGATGTCCCGGCAGAGAGAGGACTAATTTTGATGATCCTTCTTGATTAATGCCTCCAATAAGGGTGGGCTTGCCAGGCTTCATGTTGATGCCTCTCACGATTAAACCGGGGTCTCCCAGGTTTTGGATTACGTCATAGCAAAAATCTCTACTCGAAACGGAGGACCCACCGCTCAAGATAATAACGTCAAAATTCTCTAAAGAATTTTCAACAGATTCCTTGAGACGATGGAAATCGTCGGGAACTATCCCTAAAAAACGAGAATGGAATCCGTAATGCTTTAACAAAAGATGAAGCATTACACCATTGACATCTCTTACACATCCAGGGGGGAGTGGTTTTGTAGATATATCAACGACTTCATCACCTGTACTGAGGATCCCAATTTCAAGATCAATTACATCGATCTGTCTAACACCTAAACCACAGGCGGCCGGGATATTCTTAAAATCGAGAATGTCTCCAACTTCGGCTATAACATCATTTGTTGCTATCTCTTCTCCCTGGAAAATGACGTTTTCTCCAGGCGTTACGCTTTTTCTTACCTCGATCCATGGGCCACTTTCTTCGGTGTCCTCCAGCATCACCACAGCATCACCATTGCAGGGCAAAATACCACCCGTAAAAATTTGCATTGCACCTTCTTGAGGCAACGGCTCCTCAGCCACTCCCCCCATAGGAACAATGCCACACTTTCTCAAAAAAACAGGCGAAGAGGGCGATGCACCAATAACATCGGTACTTCTAACGGCATATCCGTCGCGGAGGCTCCTGGGAAAAGGAGGATGTGGTTCTGGAGCTTTCAGGTCTTCCCCCAAACGCAATCCACAGGCGTTTTCGATGTCCACTCTCCTTGTCTTCACTTTGAAGGGAAAGCTTAAGCTATCGCATACAAGCTTGAGCGCCTCGGATCTTTCCAGCAATTCTTCCACAAAACCCGACATGATATCTTCCTTTTGTATTCTAATGTTTGTATTCTAATATTTTACTATTAACGTAGGCAGATTCATGGCTTTAAGGTTCCTTTCCAGTTCCTTTGCATCAGAATTATCTTTGCCTGCGTAAACTTGTACTCTATAGTATCGTTTACCGTTTACAACGGCTTCCGTTATGCGCACTTTATTTTGATATCCCGATGTTTCAAGTTTGTTTTTGACGTCTTCCGCTCTCCATTTTTCGGAAAATGAACCTACCTGAACTCCCCAACCGCCCTCGGAAATTTGACGATCCGATGGCTGAGATGTTTGAGATTGAGATGGCTGCTGTTTTGCAACTGTTTTTTGAGATTCTTGTACCGAGGCAGTGGAGCTATCGGTAGACGCTTTGGAAGAAGGGGTAGCAATAACGTTATTTTCAGGTCTTAAAGAAGGATCTTCTATAGGCATAGAAGGCTTAGCTACTTTAGAAGCAGTAGAAACTTGGGGTTTCTCCTCGGACTTAGGGGTTGCAGGTTGAGCTATGACGTTGGGAGCTGTCGCTTGTTCCGACAACGTTTTTACAGGAGCGAAGAAAAACATCTTTATGCCGAGATATAAGAGCCCAATAGCCACCAACCCGATGAGAGGAACCATTATTTGGCCAAAAGAAAAAGTGCTCTGCTTTTTCTCCTTTTGCCTGTCTCTTTTCATCATTTCACTGTCACTCCTTTACATGGACTGTCGTCCTAAAAACCAAGAATTGCCGATTGCTCTTTTTGATCTTCTCTTGACAACGGCAAATAAAGGAAACTATTATCTTTATTTTTTTGAAAAACATCGATCGACATTTCGGCCTCTGTTAAACCATACCATGATAACACATATTCCTTAAAGGAACCCTTAAAATCAACAGATTTTAACGTTATTACTTTACCATAGCCTTTTAAATTTTCTTTCAATATTTTTAACCTTCTCTGACCTTCTTTTATTCCTACAAAGGGCTGGTCGGAAAAGGGAGTGCCTGGTTTTGGAACAAAGGGACTTATCGATATGGTGGATTTTAATTTCAACTGCTCCCAAATTTCTTTCGTCAATTCCGCAATGGCTCTGACGTCGTCATCCTTTTCATCGGGAAGTCCCAACATAAAATACATTTTAATCGAACTAATACCATATTCTTTAGCCATTGCGAGCTTTTCAATTATAACCTTATTGGTAAAGCGTTTTTTTAACGAATTTCTCAGATCATCGCTCCCGGCCTCAGGCGCAATGGTTATTCTTCTCTTTCCTCCCATTGCCATTGCCTCAACAACTTTTTCGCTCAAAGCATCTATCCTTAGAGAAGCAAAACTGACTTTCTTTTTGACCTTTGTAATAACATCTAGAATGAAATCTAATTCGGGATGATCGCCAGCCTCGGGAGTAACCAGTCCAACGTTAAAATCATCGTAATCTTTAAATCTATAGATATACGATGCTATGTCTTCTGCCGATCTATACCTAGCTTTTCCAAAATTATTAGGTACAACGCAATACGGACAATTTCTAAAACACCCGCGCTGCAATTCTAAAAGTAAAGTCCTTCCAAAGGCAGCCTTGGATGTCAACCAAAGGCTATGTCCCATGGATTGTGAAAGGTCTTCTACTCTTCCTCTTTTTCGGTTTAAATTATCGTTTTTTGATATAATTGCACGGTTATGGATTGGCGGAACATATATGGATGAGGATGTCGAAAGGTCATCCCATAGTTTCTTCTTGTTGCCATGGTGCATATAGGATCGTATAAATGCGACTAGATGATCTATAACCACTTCTCCGTCGCCCAAGCAAACGAAATCAGCTACTGCCGAAAAAAGCAGCGGGTTTATATATGTCACAGCTCCCCCGATTCCTACAATAGGGCCATTAATAGAAGCCCTATCGCGCCAATACAACGGTATTTTATTATAACGCAACATTTTCAAAACATTGATATAATCAGTTTCAAAGGAAACCGACGCCGTTATTACAGGAAACTCCGATAACTTTCGCTGCCCCTCGACAGATCTTTCCATCATGTCAAGAAAGAAACGTTCTACTCCGACGCCTCTTTTCTGTAATGTTGCGTAAATATAGTGATACCCCAAATTCGCCATGCCCACTTTATAGGTATTGGGATACATATATGCCCACAGGGGTGCTCCTCCTCTGGGCATATCCAAAAGGACCGTTTCGTCAAGATTTACGTTTGACACTTATTATTCCTTCTTTTTCCTCCTAACCACTGTTGGAAGGTCGAACGTATCGATCTGAACGCCGCTGATTCTAAACAAATCCTCCTCCGGCATTTTAACCTCAGCCTCCTCAAGGTCGACGCGAGGTTTCCTTTTGCCCTGCGTAGGCCTTCCCTTACCGGTTTCACCCTCAGAAAGGGTCGAAGCAAAGCCGGAAGCTATTACAGTAATTTGCAGCTTGTCATCCATTTCTGGATCCAATACATGTCCCCAAATGATTATTGCATCCTCTGAAGCGGCTTCTGTGATAACCTGGGCTGCTTCTTTTATTTCGTGAATGCCTACGTTGTTACCGCCGGTAATGTTGAAAAGAATGCCCTTTGCTCCCTGCATAGGAGTCTCCATTAGAGGACTGTTTATGGCTGCCTTTGCAGCTGTAATAGCCCGATTCTCGCCCGTAGCCTCGCCAATGCCCATGATAGCGGATCCGGCATTGCTCATTACAGCTCTAACATCGGCAAAATCCACATTAATTAAGCCGGGGCGCAATATTAGATCTGTGACCCCTTGAACCGCCTGGCGCAGCACCTCATCGGCAAGTTTGAAGGAATCTAATACTGCAACCTTCTTGTCGGATATTTCAAGCAATTTGTCATTGGGTATCACGATGAGCGCATCCACCTTGCCCTGCAAATTCTTTATTCCTTCCAAGGCTTGCATAAACCGCCTCTTGCCCTCGAACATGAATGGCTTTGTCACTACAGCAACGACAAGAGCACCTACTTCTTTTGCAGTCTCCGCTACGACCGGAGAGGCCCCCGTTCCCGTTCCTCCCCCCATTCCTGCTGTCAAAAAGACCATGTCGGCGCCTTGTAAAATCTCCTTTAATTCATCAGCGGATTCCTTGGCTGCCTTAAAACCGATTTCAGGATCCGAACCGGCACCCAACCCCCTCGTCAACTGTTCTCCGAGCACTAATTTTATATCAGCCAGGTTCTGCTCTAATTGGGTTACATCGGTGTTAGCAGCTATAAACTCGACTCCCTTGAGACCACTTGAAATAATATGATTTAACGCGTTGTTACCTCCCCCGCCAACGCCAATTACTTTAATTACCTCCTTGTATTTGCGACTGTGGTTTTCGTTATCAATTTCAAATAACTTTGCCTTCTCAGCCATTTGGCAACTCCCCCAGAAAAAATCATTTAAAAAAGTTCCTTAAAAGTCCTTTTTATCGTGCTTAATGCCGACTTAACAGCCTCGAAAGGATGAAAACTTTCAGCTTTCTCCCTTCGCGCCTTCGTTTTTATTTGTTGTCCGGCAGAAGAGAAAGAAATAGAGGGGCCTATGAACTTCAAGGGATATTTCTCCAGGATGTTGACATACTTAATAATACCTGCCGTTGAGGCGTACTCACACCCGTTTCTTCCGGGAGGCATTTTTTGAGACTCCATAGGTCCTGCAACCCTTACTGGGACGCCCAGCACATCCGACACCATTTCTGCTATGCCATAGGTTTTCGCAACCCCTCCTGTTAGAACAACGCCGCTTGGGAGCAATATGGAACCAACATCGCGAAGCTCTTTTTTTACAAAATCTTCGAAGAGCTCTTCTAAACGATTATAAACCACTTCATGCACCTGTCCGGCATTGCATGCTCCCCTTTTACCTTGGGTAGCGTACTCAATTTCCTCGTCGAAGGCATCGACATCTTCCCCCAAAGAGACATGTTTTTTTATTTCTTCTGCAGCTTCTATTGGTATCTTCAGGACCCGTGCTATATCGTTGGTTATATGATCCCCGCCTATTTGAATCACCGATAATTTTTTAAGAGCTCCGTCAACGTAAATGGAAATGCCGGTAGTCCCACCACCTATATCTACAACAGCTACGCCTGACAATATCTCTCCGGGCGTCAGCACACCTAAAGCACTGGCCAGCGGCTTTACTATCAACCCGGCGACGCTAATGCCTGCACGTTCTGCGCAATTGATAACATTTTGTACCGTTGCCGTTGGAGACATGATCGATTGAACCTCGACTTCAAGACGAACACCCGTCATGCCCAAAGGGTCATCGATACCTCTTTGTCCGTCTATCGAGTACATTATCGGTATTGTATGGACAGTGCAATAATTGTTTGGCATGCTTATCTCAGACAACGAGGCCTCTATAACCCTTTGAATATCGGCTTCGACGACTTGTCTTGGAGTGCTGCCCAGGGAAATCATCCCCTTTGAGGTTATACTGGTGGTAAGGGCACCGCTAAAACAAACAAAGGCACGATCCACGCTTATTCCCGTCATTCCTTCTGCATCCTCCAAAGCAGACGCAATGGATTTGACCACATGTTCAAAGTTGACGATAAGGCCCTTACGCAAACCAACGGATCGAGCCGATCCCACTCCAATAATTTGGGCTTCTCCGGTATGTCGGTCTCGTTCTGCTACGATTAATGAAGTTTTTGTCGTGCCTATATCAAGCCCTGCGATTAATTCAATCTTTTCGTACATTTTAGCTGATGCCTCCATCCCGTGACATCTACTTAAAAAAACAAACAAAAGAGGCTCATCTTGTCTTTATCACTATTTTATCTTTATATGTTGCATCAAGATATAAGACATTCACATCGGAAGATTTAACGATTGTTTCAATTGCAGGAGATAATCTTTTCCATATACTTTCAGAGAATTCCAACAATATGTTAACATCTCTACCTAAAGATGCAAAGGAAACATCTGCAACAATATCTCCCGCTAATTTTGATAAGGCAATTCCTCTTATTTTTTCTACCCACGGTGTCTGGTGCATCTCCTCTATAAATTTTACCATTGTCCTAACGGGAAAAATGCTCTGTCGCACCTCAATGAGATTTGTGGAATCTATATCGGGAACCAAAGGAGGCATTGTATTGTCCCATACTATGTTAAGCTCATTATAGCTCGGATTATCGATGCCACCATCTTTCCATAAAGGGTTGCTCTCAGGCCAACATAACCCCGTTGTCGTTATAAACCATTTCCTGTCACGCCATCTGACGGCAAAATAAGGTTGCAATTGAGTCCACTGTAAAACCACTTTTCCCCAACCGTCAGCTTTCATGGAAATTTGGATGGGGTATTTTTTCTCCACTTCATTTTTCAAATGTTTATATTCAAAAAATACCAAGGGCCAAAACCTGGAAGCCGAACCTCCGGCCAACTTGCTTGCCTCTTTTTCTAACAATGAACTTCTTGGAACGACTTCGATATGTTTTAATCTAAACACATAAAACTGCTCTTCAATGCCGTACAAAATACCAAAGACAACCGCTAGTATCATCAATAATGGTACGACTCTTATTTTGGCAACCTTTGATTCTCTCAATATATCACGTCCATTGCATGGACACAGTTCCTTGTTTCTTGTTGCTTGAAGCGATCAGATTTAGTATTTGATTCCCGTATATATTCACGTTGCCGGCACCTAAGGTTAAGAGGATGTCGCCAGGGAGTATATTTTCAGCAACTTTTGAAACCACCTCGTCTTCGGAAAGGGAAAAGCAATTTTTATGGCCGTACTCACTTGTGAGGCTATCAACTATCAGGTCCGAACTGATGCTCAGTTCCAACTTTTCGTCAGCCGGGTATACGGGCAATATATACACCAAATCAGCCTTCATAAGAGCCTCGGCAAATTTCCTGTACATAGCCTTGGTACGCGAATACCTGTGTGGCTGAAAAATTACCACTAGCCTGCGGGATGGAAAGATGTTACGTAAAGTATCGAGTGTAGCCTGTACCTCCCTCGGATGGTGGCCGTAGTCATCGTAAAAATAGATATCATCGCACACACCGAGACATTGCAGCCTTCGCTTTGTTCCTTTAAATTTATGGAGTGCATGTCGAATCGTATTAAAGTTTATGCCCAATAAATCGCAAACGGCACAAGCAGCAAGGGCGTTCAACACATTATGCTCTCCCGATACTCTTAGGTTTATTTCGCCTATCTCGGCTCCCCGTTTGACAACGGTGAAAGAAACCCCCCCGCCAACGGAGTGATTGACCCCAACGGCACCCCAATCCCATTGCATTCCCCAACCATAGGTAATGCAATGGGGCGCGAACTTTCCGGCTACCGACTGACATCCTGTGTCCTCGCCACATATGATAATCTTGCCGTCATCCTTGCGTTTGGATAAAAAACGGAGAAAAGCATCCTGAACGGATTGAAATGTAGGATAAAAATTTACATGATCCCAATCGATGTTCGTAACCACCGGTATATAACAGGAGAAGAGCTCAAAAGAGCCGTCGCTTTCATCCAACTCAGATACCATATAATCCCCATGCCCGAGTCTGGCATTGCCCCCTATATCCGACACCTCGCCCCCTATAGCGATAGTAGGATCGAGCCCTGCTGCATCCAAGACAGTCGCGATCATTGATGATGTGGTAGTCTTCCCGTGGGCACCAGCTACACCTATGCCTTTTAGTCGATTGAATATCGAGCTGAGGATGTCTCCTCTTCTTACCACATTTACTCCTGCTTTTCTGGCATAAACTAATTCATCGTTATCCCATGCGATCGCGCTGCTATATACCAGCATGTCCGGCCTGAAAATATCTATATGAGATGCACCATGGCCACAAAGAACCTTTATGCCAAGCTTCTCTAAATTATATACGTAGTTAGTCCTTGTTACATCGCAACCAGACACTTCATAACCCATCTCTTTCAGCAAATGAGCCAAACCGCTCATTCCGGCGCCACCGACTCCCATCAAATGAAGATATTTTATTCCGTCTCCCAGAAGCATCTTTTCTTTAATATTTTTAAAAACATCCAATGGGGCCCTCTCCTTTCGTAGAAAAAGACGATACCACGTTCCAGAAACGGGCACATATGTCGTTCCTTTTCTCGTCACACATATTTTGATCAATACCAAACCTGCATTTATCCGATACTTCTAAAATTGCTTCTTCCAAAAGATTTAAGCCGTTCCTCTCTTGCCAAACTGTCCCTATTCCTAAACGTAAGAAAAGTTCTGCGTTTGCCAATTGATGGTTGTCCGATGCCTCTTCCCAAGGCACTAATACACTTGGTACATGATAGCAGATAAGCTCCGAAAGTGTCGATGCCCCACACCTTGTAACGACGTAGTCGGCCAGGGAAAAATGAGCGGACAGATCCCACGCTTGAGGCAAAACAATCACGTTATCGGAGATCCACCGTATACCATGTTTACCTTCCGGTCCTAACAACATGAAGATATGATTTTTAAGGCTTTCGCGTTTAGCGACCTCCGTTACGGCATGTTTTAAAGATTCTCCCCCAATAGAACCGCCCATAACCAGAGAAAACCTCTTCTTTGGCGGAAGAACGCCATCTCCTCCAAGCATCTCCCACGCCTTTTGTTTTGTTATTATATTGAATTTACGAACGGGAATACCCACATATCTAAAATCACTCTTTCCTAAGTTTGTGCATTCCTCCCATCCCGTGATAATAAGCATTCCCTTCCTACTGCAAAGCCTGGTAGATTTGCCGGCAACAGCATTTTGTTCGTGAGCAATCATTGGCACCCTTAATAAAGAAGTCATCAAAGCAAAGGGAACAGATAAATAGCCTCCAAATAGAACAATGAGATCAGGTTTAATGTTTCTTACTATATTGCGTATCTTAACCAAAGAAAGAGTCAATTCTTTCCAACGGATGAACGAGCGCAATCCCTTAACGCCAAAGGGAGATCCTGATAACGATAATGTTATGGGTTCTATGTTTAACGCATTGTAAATTTTTTGCTCAAGCATTCTATTTCCGCATAGATAAATAATTTCGGCGGGCAATTTCATTTCTTCGATCCAATTGGCAAAGGAGACCGCCGGCAGTATATGCCCGCCAGTTCCTCCAGCAACAAATAGCATCTTCAACTTATTGCCCATCAAGACGCGCTCCTTTTGATCATCCTATTATTCTCGGCAGAACAGCGCAACAACAATCCTATTTTAACCCACGTTGCCAGCAAAGCACTGCCACCGTAACTCAAAAAGGGCATGGCCTTACCCGTCAAAGGAATTAGAGTGGTCACGCCTCCAACGTTGATAAAGAAAGGTATCAATATCGAAAGCCAAAGCCCGAAGACAAGATATCTGCGGTATTCATCATCAAAGTCACGCCACATGTAATAAACCCTGACAGAGATCACGGCAAAAGCGCCAATAACCGCCATGGAACCTAAAACACCTAGTTCCTCGGCAGAAATGGCAAAGATAAAGTCAGTATGTGCTGCAGGCAAATATTGGAGTTTTTGTAAACTCCTGCCAAGCCCGACCCCCCAAAAACCTCCGTTTGCAAAGGCGATCAACCCCTGTATTATTTGAAACCCCTCGTTCAAAGGATCTTGCCACGGATCAATCCAAGCCTTAAGTCGTCTTAATCTGTAGGAAGCGTTGAATATCAAAATGATTGCGGGGACAGAGGTGGTGACCAATAAAATTAAGGGATATTTCCATCCGTACTTCATAATGAAGATCCCCAAACCTATTGCAAAGAGAATTATTGTGGATCCGATATCAGGCTGAAAAAGGAGAGGAATAGCACTCACGATCAGTACGCTTATCGTGCGCACGAATGCGCTTATTGGAGGTTCTTCATATCCAGATATAACGCTGGAGAGGTAGATAACGACAGAAAAAATTAAAAACTCCGATGGCTGAAATGAGAAAGGCCCCAACCTCATCCATCTAGAAGATCCGCTTACAGACATTCCAAATGAAGGTATCAACGTCGCAAAGGACAACAGGAAAGCCAAAATCCAAAGAAATGGTGAAACTTTTCTCCATATATCAATGGGAACAGAATAGGACAGAGCCATTCCAGCCAGGGATACCAGTAACCACTTGATTTGTTTCATTCCATACACCCAAGGCGTCCCAAACTGCTTGATTGAAAAATAACCCGAAGCAGATGTTATCATTATGATCCCAAATACCGACAGAGCTAAGGGGATCACAATTAGCCACAGATCAAAGGCGTGCGAATTTTCTTGAGCTTGAAAGATATCTCTTTCGTTATCCATTTTTCACACTATTCGCCTCTACAATGGTTTTAACTATTCTCTTAAAATCCTCTCCTCTTTCGTGGTAGTTTTTATACATGTCCCAGCTTGTACAGGCTGGAGAAAGCAACACTATATCGCCCGGGCAGGCCATATTAAAGGCACAATACACCGCCTCCTCCATGGAAGACACAAGAAGATAATTGCGAAAACCTGCCCTCTCCAGGGCTTCGGATATCGCTTCTTTTTCTGCGCCCAACAAAACCGCACCGCGCGCATGCGCTTTAACAGCCTTGGCGAGTTCATCGTATTGCTCTCCCTTTCCCTTTCCTCCTAAAATAATAACTTTTGTGCCGGGTATAGATGTTATGGCAGTTATCGAGGAGGCTACGTTAGTTCCTTTCGAATCGTCTATAAAAGTTATGCCCCTTTTTTCTCCAACCTTTTCGCATCGATGGGGAAGGTTTTTAAAATCCGATAACAAGTGAGATGTTCTTTCCGCGTCACACCCCAGGTAATAAACTGCAGCCATGGCCATGGCCGCATTTTCGACGTTGTGACGGCCATATAAAGGCAAGATGCTATATGAAAAAAGTTTTATATCGCGGCTTTCTGTCCTTAAATAGGCTTCAGAATCGTGCAATATTATTTCGTCTTGTTCTTCGCATTTGCCCTTACTGCAATCGGAGGCCCAACGCAAAACAGCCCCCCGACATCCATTTGTCCCTAAAAGTTCTCGGTCTTTATTTTGGTATATACAATATCCATCGGAAGAAAGAAGGTCTTTAATACGCTTTTTCGATTCGACGTAAGCATTAAAACTTCCGTGCCAGTCGAGATGATCGGGGCATATATTTGTAACGACCGCTATATGACAACTGAACCGATTTGCCCAATGAAGCTGAAAACTGCTAATCTCGGCTGCTATGAAATCTAAGTCCTGTTTTGCAAAATCCGCCAGCGGAAAGCCGAAATTTCCGGCCAATGCCGTCTTGTAACCCAATTTAGATAATAAATGAGCTATTAAAGCAGATGTGGTACTTTTTCCGTTAGTCCCCGTTACCCCTATGATTTTTCCTATTAAATAAGGAAACACAAAATCAAGCTCTCCTTGGATAGGCACCCCGGCATTTTTTGCCATCTCTACAGGCAAGCTTTTCGGGGATATTCCCGAGCTCAATACTACTAAATCGCAGTTCAGCATTTTATTCGTGTGGCCCTTTTCCTCCCACAAGATACCTTTTTTACGGTAGAGATCCCTGGTATCTGAATCGATTTCTTCCCGCTCGGTTACGAAAACGTCATATCCCAATTTTTTCGAGAGAAGAGCCAAAGACTTTCCGCTTATTCCACTCCCAACTACAGTTACTTTCATATTCTAGATCACCTGCCGGGCCAACAATGCCATCAAAAGAGACGCTCCTACAAGGTGTACGAGCCAAAACCGTATTACGATATGGCCTTCAGGCCAACCGCATAACTCGAAATGATGATGCAAGGGGCTCATCTTAAAAATTCTCTTTCCGAAGCACCTAAAGGATATGACCTGCAATATTACGGAAACTATTTCTATGCCAAATATAAGAGAAACCGGAAATATCAATAATATGCGTCCTGAAAGGGCAACATTTCCCATTAATAAGCCAGCGATAAAATGAGCTCCCACATCTCCCATAAACACCTTGGCCGGATGGGAATTATACCATAAAAAAGAAAGAGTGCATGCCAACCCAATTATGATGGATATAATACATGAATCGATATTCGAGACGAGTAGAAGTATGACAAGCGATATTGCCGAAGCCCCTGCAGCGAGTCCATCGAGACCATCTGTAATGTTCAATGCATTGTAAAATCCTAGAGCAAAAAAAGCTAAAAATATGAAAGCTAAACCCGAAGGAATTGCAGGCAAATATTGAGAAAAAAAGAGATTGATCTCTCTGGAAGCAATCCATGCCCAGGGCAAGACAACGATTATCTGGCCAAACAATTTCGCCCTTGACGTCAATCCTTCGCTTGATCGTTTTGACAACTTGATAAAATCGTCTACAAAACCCACTGCCGCTCCGCCAAGGGGCAACCACCAAAGGATTAAAGTTTCCATCGCATTCCCGCTTTTTACGTTTAAAAAGAACGAGGCGATGAACGTCAAAACGACAAATACAACGCCGCCCATAGTCGGCGTACCCGCCTTTAGGACTAAATGACGCTCGGGGCCATAGCTTTTTGGTGTCTGCCCCCACTTAAATCTCAAAAATAACCCTATCCATATTTTTAGCAAGAAAATTCCAAGAACGATTAAAAAACCCAAGATAAAGAACAAATAACTATAATTCATGCAAAGACCACCAATCGTAAATGCGTTCCATTTCATATACCCTAGATCCCTTTACTAAAACGACGTCTCCTGTTCTCAAGATGGCCTTTAAATGGTTGACGATATCTTCCATATCCTGAAGACATAATACGTTCTTATAATTTTTGTTTATGCCCTTCCACTCGCTCCCATATATCAACACCTGATCAGCTGTTTTGGCAGCACAATCCAGGATCTCGTCATGAAAACGATTTGCGTAACTGCCCAGCTCTTTCATTCCGCCCAATACAGCAATTTTGCGCCCCTTTGAAGGTATTAGGCAGAGATTATCTATGGCAGCCTTCACGGATACGGGGCTGGCATTGTATGATTCGTCGATGAATAAAACTCCCTCTTCGCTTTGAAGTATAGCCCCTCTACCTCTAGGCAAACTCATGACAAATAACCCCTGGGCAATATCATCTAAAGCAACACCATACTCGCACCCAACGGCAAAAGCAAGCGACATTATAAGGGTGTGTTGCTTTCCCCATAACTTGCTTTCAACAGCTTTAAGGCCAAAAGGTGAATCTATAGTTATCTTTCTAAAATAATGTTTTCCGTCCCAACGCAAAGATGAGTCAGTGATTCTATAGACGCACGAAGGGCTCGTCCCAACGCTTATTATTTTAGAAGGTCGGTGTTTTAATTTATCGATACCTGAATTCAAAGTTGGTGAGTCGCCGTTCACTAACAACAGTTTGCAGTCGGCGGTTACAATTTCCAGTTTTGCCTCCAAAACACCGTCAATATCCCCAAAGCCCTCTAGATGTACAGGTTCGACAGAGGTAATCACCGATGACGATGGCCTGAATCTGTTAGCAATCTCTCCAATTTCTCCCTTAGCATTGGCCCCCATTTCCAAAACCAAAAATTCCGTATCCCTTGGCGCAGCCAATATTGTAAGGCAACAGCCCAATAGGGTGTTGTAGTTTCCTCTTGAGACATGAACGCGATATATTCTTTCCAAGACCTTGCCTATCGCTTCTTTGGTAGTGGTCTTTCCAACGCTTCCGGTAATAGCAACGATTTCTCTTAGGGACGAAAGCCCTGCAAGATATCTTTCCGATGCCTCTAAAATGGCCACATCAGGCGAAGGGACTCCAAAAAAAGAGATATCTTTATTAAAAGAAGTAAACTTTGACATTTCCTCATCCTTAAGTATTACTCCCTTTGCACCCCTATTTATGGCATCGCTTATGAATGAATGGCCATCGGACCTATTTCCCTTTAAGGCTATGAATATATCTCCCTTTTCGATCTTTCTGCTGTCCGTCTTAATTGAACAAGGCAAAGAAATATCAGCACCGCAAAGGCGAGTGCAGTTGAAGAGTTTCCCCACAGTCATATCTTCAGGAAAAGAATCTGTCGGACTCATGAAAGTACCCTTCCCCTTAGATTGCACCATTCCTTCAAGGCTTCAAAGTCGTTATAAGGTATCGTCCTGTCTTTGAATATTATTTGACGCTCCGGACCCTTCCCTGTTACCAAAACTACATCTCCTTTACCCGCGCGATCTAACGCGAAATGTAAAGCCTCTTTCCTGTCTATAATAGTCCAATATTCAGAGCTCCCGGGGAATGATTTTATTCCATCTGCAATCTGCGACGCAATATCCCTGGGATCCTCGCTCCTCGGATTATCCATAGTAACGACTATACAATCCGCGAATCGGGCGGCTATGCTTCCTAATATCGGCCTATTCTCTTTAAAACGCTCTCCTCCATGGCCGAAAACAAGCCACACCCTCCCATTGCAGAGGGGTTTGACTGTGGAAAGTACTTTTTCTAAAGCATCAGGAGTATGGGCATAGTCAATTATACATACAGGGCCATCTTCTACAAAATACCTTTCCAGTCTTCCCGGAACGGGAGGGCAATTTTCTAAGCCTTTTCTGATAACCTCCGCGTCAAAGTCTAACGACCAAGCAACGCTAGAGGCAGCTAAGGCATTCAATACATTGTATTCTCCCAGCAGAGGCAGGGTGACATTTTCGAGCGTAAAGCCTTCAGGGAAACTTATATCCATGGTGATACCTCTAATTGAGCTACGTCTTATGGAACCATAAAAGGCGTTTTCTGCCTTTTGGCGCAGGGAAAAACCTAAAATGTGTGGTGCAAACTCATTTGCAATCTTTTCTCCATAAGGATCATCGATATTTATGGAAGCTTTCCAGTCGCCACGCATATATTTTATGAAGAGATCTCTCTTTGCACAAAAATAGTTTTCCATATCACCATGATAATCCAAATGTTCGGGCGTCAAGTTCGTAAACACCGCCCTATCGTATAGACAGCCGAAGATACGCTTTTGCTCTATGCCATGAGAAGAGGCCTCCATTACACATGCGTGGCATCTGTTATCTACCATTTTATTTAACAATGACTGAATCAACGGAGCTTGAGGAGTTGTGCGATCGGCATCCTCGTGGCTTTTTCCGTCGTTATAGACTATGGTTCCTATTAATCCGCATTTCATGTCACCTGTATCTAAAATGCTTTTGATAAGATAGGTGGTCGTGCTCTTTCCGTTAGTTCCCGTAACAGCAATCATCAGTAGTTTGCTCGTAGGCAGGCCGTAGAAATATGCCGAAGCGAATCCACATGCTTCCCCTGCATTCTTTACTATAAGTTGAGGTATCGCCAAATCATCAACCCTTTCGGATGTAAGTACAGCCACTGCTCCCTTCCGTTGCGCATCCTGTGCGAATTCAACCCCTTTTCTTTTACTTCCTTCGAGGCAACAAAAAAGAGCACCTTCGCCTAATTGTCTACTGTCTATGGAGATCTCTGAAATTTCATTCTCCAAGCAGTTCGTGCCCGCTTCTATTATTTTCTTCAGACATCGTCTTCGGAAAAGAAAGTCTGCCAACTCTTTGATCGAAACTTTCATTTCCAGTCACCCATCCTATCGTTTGAGAATTTAAAAGCCGCTTGCCATCATCTCTTCAACGATTGTCCTAAAAATAGGAGCTGCTATTACTCCAGCTAAATAACCCTTTGCGCCAGGGTTTCCTACAGTGACTATTAAAACATAACGAGGGCTGTCATATGGCCAAAAACCGGCAAAAGTGGCTACGTGAGTATCTTGCAAATATTTTCCCCTATGAGCAACCTGAGCGGTACCGGTTTTCCCAGCCACCTTCGCGTTCTCAACATCAGCACGCTTGCCTGTGCCCTCTGCCACTGCCTGCCTTAAGGTCATTCTCAACCTTTCGGCCGTTGAATTTGAAAGCACTCGGCCAATCTCGCGCCTTTGGCCGTGGTAAACTTCGCTGCCCTTTCTGTCAAAAACGCTTTTCGTCAAATAGGGACGAACCAAAAGGCCTCCGTTTGCAATAGCCGAAAAAGCTTGGGCTAACTGGAGAGGCGTAACTGCGATGCCCTGTCCCAGAGCGATGTTGGCAGGCACAACGCCCCACCATTGAGATGGAAGAGGGAGTAATCCTCCTTCTTCACCCGGCAATTCTACGCCTGTAGGAACGCCAAACCCCCAGCTTTTAAGGGCATTGTAAGTTAAGTTTGTGGGCATCATCATACCAATTTGAGCCATCCCAACATTGCATGAGTTTATAATTATTTTATTGAAGTCCTGATTTCCATGAGCACGCCAATTGACCTCACGAATCACATGATCCGCTATTTTTATTGATCCTGAGCAGTTGAACCTGCTTTTTGAGTTAACATACCCGTTTTCCAAGGCTATGCCCATAATGATAGGTTTTAATACCGAGCCAGGTTCATATACCCTGCCTATCGCGTTGTTTCTGAGTGCATCGCCCGAGAAGGTCTCTCTATTCCCGGGGTCAAAGGAAGGAAAACTCGACATGGCTAATATTTCTCCCGTCATGGGATCCATACATACAGCCGCTGCCCATTCCGCATTGTTCACGGATGCTCCGTTTTGCAAAGCCTCATCGACTATGTACTGCAACCTCCAGTCGATTGTAAGAACTACCTCGCTATTAAGAAAGACCATTCCTTCCTCTGAAGATAAATTTGCTACCTCGAAGTAATTTC
Source organism: Acetomicrobium thermoterrenum DSM 13490 (assembly GCF_900107215.1). Classification (NCBI taxonomy): domain Bacteria; kingdom Thermotogati; phylum Synergistota; class Synergistia; order Synergistales; family Acetomicrobiaceae; genus Acetomicrobium; species Acetomicrobium thermoterrenum. Next base: position 163,262 of record NZ_FNPD01000003.1, read on the forward strand.
CCGCGGCGTCTCTTATTAAATTTCTCATACGCGGCGGATTGTACAGAAAAAAGTCCCATTGTCTCTCGACTCCGGAAAGGCCTTTTTCATCTATGTCGACAAAGCCCAACAGATGGGCCATATGTTTTCCAAAGGGATAGGAGCGCTCCATTTCCTTTATGCCGTATACCCCTTTTAAATTTAAAGATAATATCTCTTCGCCCTTTTGTAATGTTAATTTACGGACTAACCACATAAATCTACCCTCTAGAGGCTTTTGTAGTTTCTGGACGACTTGCTTAGGAAGATGCTGACCTAAAGCCGACAATTGGTTTGGATCCCAAAATGCAGGATCGATAAACACGCTCCATCGCGGAACGGATAAGGCCAGAGTTATACCGTTTCTGTCCGCAATCGTGCCTCTCGACGATGTCACCAAAACTTGTTGCCAATACTGGCTCCTAGCCCACATTACAACTCTTGAATCGGGAACAAGACAAAGTTGGACAACTTTAGCCGTTGTAACAACAAAGGCTAAAAATATTAAAAGCCAAAGACCCCTAGACCCTTTCAAAATTAGTCCTCTCTATCCTCCTTGGCGCTGGCAAAGGCAGAGAAAATTCCAAACGTCTTTCTTGTTTCAACAGCTACAGTCGGCAAATTATCTCCTTGAAAACGTTCACTATCGGGAGCGATTGCAAGTCGTATCGTAGAATCTCTCTCTAAGCTCTTCGTCATGCCCAAATTCCCGCTGGCATAATAGACGACCCGATCCGGAGCCATCATGGAAAGAAGGCGTTGAGAAAGAAGCAAATCCTTTTGTTGTAATGCTTCAATTTGTTGGTTTAAAGCCATCAATTCATGTTCTAAATATAAACTGTAAAAACGAAGCCCCGCAAGTCCGAGGAGAGCTAAGGAAACTAACACAATATAAGCATAAATACCCTTTTTGCCCTTTGTTGCCACCCTTACCACTCCCCATCAAAAACATCAGGATTTTATTAAAACGCGCAATTTTGCACTTCTAGATCTCGGATTACCTTCCATTTCTTCCCTCTTCGGTAAAATTGGTTTCTTAGAAAATACCTTCCCAATTCCTTCTTTTTCCCAGCCTTTAAAGGAATGTTTAACGATCCGGTCCTCCAGAGAATGGTAACTTATGACTACTAAATATCCCCCGCTTCGAAGGCAACCCAGGCTGTTTTTCAATCCGCTTTCCAGTGCTCCCAATTCATCGTTAACAACAATTCTTAGAGCCTGAAAGATCCTTCTTGCCGGATGTTTTCTCATTTGCCTCTGAATTTTTGCCGGAAGTGCCCCCCTAATTATCTCCACCAACTCCGCAGTAGAAGTGATCAACCCTTTCTGCTCGCGATATCTGACTATTGCCTTTGCTATTTGGCGGGAGTAACGCTCCTCGCCATACTTATAAAAGACATCAGATAACTCTTTGATGCTATAGTTATTTATTATATCAAAGGCTGTTAATTCAGCTTCCCGGTCCATCCTCATGTCAATAGGTCCCGGTTTATTGAATGAAAACCCTCTTTCATCATCGTCAAGCTGCAACGAAGAGACGCCCAAATCGAATAAAATTGCATCAACCGCTACGGATCTAAAGCTATTTTTAACGACATCGCCTATAAACCTGAAATTTGATTTAACTAACAAGACCCTTTCGCCGAAGGGTTTAAGCTTTTCCGAAGCTATCGCTAAGGCTCTCTCATCCTGGTCAAGTCCTAAAAGCTTAATGTCCGGAAAAGTCGACAACAAAGCATATGCATGCCCCCCAAGCCCTACAGTAGCATCGACAACTAACCTTATATCGTCAGATAGCGATAGTATATCGATAATTTCATTAGTTAATACAGGAACATGCCTTATTGCTTCCATTCTACGCCCTCGACGATCGTTGACAGATTTGACAAAATATCCTGTCTATATTTGTTCCAGGTCTCACGATCCCATATTTCCAGATGATCTCCAACTCCGATGATGCTGACCTCCGTTTCTAAGTATGCATGCGACTTTAACATCTGAGGAAGAAGTATTCTCCCAGCCGAATCGAGTGTAATTTCATGAGCCGTTGCCAAAAATACGCGCAAAAAATCTCTAGCCTTACTTTGAGAAAAGGGCATCTTTTGCAATTTTTCAAGCAACTTCTCCCACTCATCCTTGGAATACAAAGAGATGCACCTCTCGACACCAACAGAGGCAACGAGCTGTTCCCCCATCTCCTGTCTGAACCTAGATGGCAATACCAATCGGCCTTTACTGTCCAGGCGATGCTCATAGGTCCCGATCATCATCTCACACGCCATCCCACTTTAAAACACTTTCTACCACTTTACCACTAAGTCAACACATAATACAAGCCCCAGGGCCTAATTTAGTCAACTTATTATTAGGCCCTGGGGCTTGTATTATTTATTTCGAGCATTCCATAAGCCGGGTTCTGTGATATTGATGACCATTTATCTTGGGATGAGCTCGCGCCCATCCTCTAGCGATCAACCCGGAGGTCAGCGGGCCACCTCATCCCTCCCTATTAGATCTTGCTCCAAGCGGGGTTTGCCTGGCTCATTGGTCGCCCAATGACCGGTGGGCTCTTACTCCACCTTTTCACCCTTACTCCAAATGGGAGCGGTATCTTTCTGTGGCACTATCCCGAGGCTCGCGCCTGCTGGACGTTATCCAGCGCTTTGCCCTGTGGAGCCCGGACTTTCCTCGTTCTATCCCAGGAACGCGGTCACCCGGAATGCTCGAAGTCTTGTTTATTTTCTATATTAAAGATATCATCATGAAGACCTTTTTTCAACACCATAACATTGGCTTTTAGGGAGGGTTCTTATGGAAACGCAGTTTTCGCCAATGCCCGGATACGATGAATTCAAAAATAAAGTTAAGTCGCTAATGAACATTGAACTGGACGCCTATAAACAGCAAATTCACCGACGGGTCCATATGTTAATGCAGCGTTGGGAATGTTCCAATTATGAAAAATATTTCGAAATACTGAAAAAAGATCCGGAAAAACGAAAGGAGTTTTTGGACTACCTCGCAATCAATGTGTCTGAATTTTTTAGAAATCCATCAATATGGTGGCATTTGCGAGACAAGGTTTTGCCGGTGTTAATAAAGGAGAAAGGAAGACGTCTTAAAATGCAGAAACTAAGAAAACTTTGTATCAGAAGTTCGTCAAGGCTCTACGTCCGGGAGGTATAATGATGGTTGGTGCCACTGAGCATATTTACGATTATCGCAGCCTCGATTTGGAGCCCCTGGGACAATTTTTATATAGGAGAAAATAAAAGATAAAAAATCCCGTGGGATATTTTATAAAGAACATCCCGCGGGATTTCGCGTAAACAACGGAGAAAAACAATTACTTAGTGGGATCTGACTATTTCCTTTATCCGCATTAACCTGCTTAAGTTAGATCGTTCCATTTCGTCTAATCTCATAGTTATATCCCTTATTGTTTCCTCAAAGGCCGGGATCATAACATATTCGAGGGCATTAACCCTTCTGCGTGTACGTTCTATTTCGCTGGCCATCAACCGTAATGCCTTCTCTTCGCTGGCAAGGCGTATCAAGTCGGGGAGCAGTTCCTGAAATTGTTCCAACGCCAAATCCAGGCTGCCGGATGTCATGGCAAAGCCGTAACCTTTCACATGTTCTTCAGCTTTGTCTATTGTATATTCGGGAACCACGACGCTCATAAGGTTGCGAGTCTTTACATGAACGCCTGTTTCTCTGCCACCAGCCATTAATAAAGATTGCTCCAGCACGGCCGGCACCATTTGGGCACGCGCCATCAGAAAGCTTCGATAACAGGCGAAAATGGCCGCTTCCACTTTCTCGCGCAAATCCTTTACATCTCTTGCTTTCTGCAAGAATTGCTTTATTAATGCATCCTGCTTGTCTTTTAATAATTTATGTCCTCTTTTTGCGGCCGCAAGACGCCTCTTGATGACGTTTAGCATCATCCTGTTGGGATTGACGTTCAATTTATTGGCCAACTCTTATCACTCCTTTTAATTTACGACGTAGCAGAAGAGGTGGCCACCTCGTCTTTATTTGTTTCGTCGCCCTGACGTTTGGGTTTTAGGTATTTTTCGATGTATTCATCCCTTACGCGCTTCAGCTCCGTCAAAGGCAGAGGTGCAAGCAGTTCCCACCCAAGCTCGAGAGTCTCCAATATGGTCCTGTTCTCGTACTCGCCTTGCCTTACATATCTATCTTCAAACTTATCGGCAAACTCTGCGAATGCCTTATCACTTTCCGTTAATGCTCCCTCGCCAAGAATAACGGCCAACTCTTTAGCCTCTTTTCCTCTAGCATATGCCGCGAACAACTGATTCAAAAGGTCGGCATGGTCTTCTCGCGTTTTATCCCTTCCTATTCCCTTGTCCTTCAATCGCGAAAGAGAAGGCAGCACATCGACGGGGGGATATATACCTTTACGGTGAAGACCTCTGCTCATAATAATTTGCCCCTCCGTTATATAACCTGTCAGGTCAGGAATCGGGTGAGTTATATCATCCTCAGGCATTGTTAGTATGGGAAGCTGTGTTATGGAGCCCTTATAACCACGCAGGCGGCCTGCCCTCTCATACATCGTAGCTAGGTCAGTATAGAGGTAGCCGGGGTAACCTCTTCTGCCGGGCACCTCTTTTCTGGCTGCTGATATTTCCCTTAAGGCTTCGCAATAGTTGGTCATGTCAGTTAATATAACGAGTACGTGCATGTCGAGCTCAAATGCCAAATACTCTGCACAGGTAAGGGCAAGCCTTGGTGTAGTTATACGTTCAATTGCAGGGTCATCGGCAAGATTTAGGAACATAACGGCACGCTCGATAGCTCCCGTTCTTCTAAAGTCATCTATGAAGAAAGAGGCTTCTTCAAATGTGATGCCCATTGCAGCAAATACTACGGCAAATCTTTCTTGAGAACCCAAGACAGTAGCTTGACGCGCAATTTGAGCGGCCATCTTATTGTGAGGCATACCGCTTCCTGAAAATATTGGAAGCTTCTGTCCGCGAACAATTGGGTTCATGCCGTCTATAGTGGATATCCCTGTCTGTATAAACTCCGACGGATAATCTCTAGAGTAAGGATTGATAGGATATCCGTTTATATCCAAATGCTTCTCCGGTATTATGGCAGGACCGTCGTCTATGGGCTCACCCCTCCCATTAAAGATCCTTCCCAATAATCCCCTCGAGACGGGAATCATCAATACTTTTCCAAGAAAACGAACCTTCGTGTTTTCAAGATCTATTCCTGTAGTGCCTTCGAAGACTTGAACAAGTGCCTTATCTGTCGATATTTCCAAAACGCGGCCTCGTCTTCTTTCGCCGTTGCTCAACGAGATCTCGACGAGCTCGTCGTAGCGAACGTCAGCCGTTTTTTCAACCACCATGAGGGGGCCCGAAAGATCGCTGATTGTTCTGTATTCTTTAGGCAGCATAATTGTCGCCTCCCGTTGGTATTATCTTATTGATTTGAGAGCGAATATCAGCTTCAAGTTGATCGAGGGAATCTAACTTATCTTCAGAAACATATCTCATCCTCGCTATATTTTCCCTAACGGGAAGTTCGAAAAGTTTCTTTATGTCTGCTCCTCGACGCAATGCATCTTTCGCAGCATGATGAAAAGTTAAGATATTGCGAAGCATCTTAAACTGCTTATCCATGGAGGCATATGTATCGACCTCATGAAAAGCGTTTTGATGCAAAAAATCTTCCCTTATCGATTTAGCTGTTTCCAGAACCAGGCGCTCCTCCCGAGAAAGTGCGTCAATGCCGACCAACCTCACCACTTCCAGCAATTGTGACTCTTCCTCCAGGAGAGACATTGCTTCGATCCGTTGCATGCTCCATTCGCCGTCGTACTTTTCATCCCAGTATTCTCCCAACACATCGGAATATAGAGAATAACTGTTTAGCCAGTTTATGGCAGGGAAATGCCTCTGATAAGCCAACGATGCATCCAATCCCCAGAATACCTTTGTAACCCTCAAGGTGTTCTGACTTACGGGTTCCGAAAGATCTCCGCCAGGAGGAGAAACGGCACCTATAACGCTTATGGCACCTTCCCTTTCATCTTTACCCAAGCATATGCTTCTGCCGGCTCGCTCATAGAAAGATGCCAATCTTGTCCCCAAGTATGCAGGGTAACCTTCTTCGCCGGGCATTTCTTCCAAACGACCGGATATTTCTCTTAAAGCTTCTGCCCATCGGCTTGTCGAATCTGCCATCAAGGCAACTGAATATCCCATATCTCTATAATGCTCAGCTATTGTGATGGCCGTATAAATACTGGCTTCCCGAGCGGCCACAGGCATATTTGAAGTATTTGCTATAAGGACTGTTCTCTTCATGAGAGGTTGCCCGGATCTCGGATCCTGCAATTCGGGGAATTCCAGCAAAACGTCAGTCATTTCATTGCCACGCTCACCACATCCAACATACACTACAATCTCAGCGTCTGCCCACTTAGCAAGCTGATGCTGGATGACCGTCTTGCCGCTGCCGAATGGGCCTGGAACGCATGCAGTCCCTCCTCTGGCAATAGGAAAAAACATATCTACAACGCGCTGTCCTGTGAGCAGCGGTATTTCAGGTTTTAACCTTCGGGCTACCGGCTTGGGAAATCTTACGGGCCAGCGCTGCATCATTGTAACCTTATGCACATTACCCCGCTCATCTTCTATCTCGGCAATCACATCGTCAACAGTATATTCTCCCTCTTTAATGGACCTGACTTTGCCCTCAACTCCATTGGGAACCAATATGCGATGTTCAACGAGAACAGTTTCCTGAACGATCCCCAGTATATCTCCGGGGCCCACGGGTTCTCCGTTTTTGACTTTTGGGACAAACCCCCACTTTTTCTTTCTATCGAGGGCAGGTACGTGAATACCCCTCGTGATATATGGACTTTGTGCTTCCCTTTCTATCATGCTCAAAGGCCTTTGTACTCCATCGAAAAATTGTTCTATAAGTCCAGGGCCTAATTCGACGCTTAAAGGAGCTCCGGTGCTTATAACAGGTTCCTTTGGCTTCAAACCTGATGTTTCCTCGTAAACCTGAATGAAAGCGCTATCTCCTTTCAACTCGATAATTTCCCCGACCAAACCCAGGTCGCCTACTTGAACGACATCGTACATCGAGGCGCCGGCCATGCCGCTTGCCACCACTAATGGCCCTGATATTCTCGTGATAGATCCCTTTATCTGCTTACGAGCCGTCTCGCCCATCGAAAACTCCCTCCAAATTCAAATAATTTTGCTCAATTATTTATTTGCGAAAATATCAATACCTACTGCCTTCTCTACCCAATTCTTAATCTGCTTTGAGCCAAAACCTGTAGAGTACTTTAAAGTAGGTACCGGAATTACGCTTAACATGTTGTCCCGCGTTAGTTCATCGATAATACTATCGAATTTCTCATATATATCTTCGGTGATAAGACAGATGGCGTATTGTTTATTAATGATATCAATCAATATTTCTCTAAATTTCTTATCGTCATTCGGATCGTCTATTACAAACTGTTTTAAACCTATCGCTTGGAAGGGTAAAACGCTTTCATAATCCCCCACTGCTGCTATGGGATGTGTCCTACGCTGCATGGCGCAACAACCCCTTTATCATATCTTTCTCTACCCCGCTGGCCTTGCCCACGAGTATAATTCTCAAATTTTTAACCTCTGTCTCTTTTAGCCAGAGAAAGCGGAGAACCTGTTCAGAGGCAAAAGGATCGTATTGATATTTGTTTAAGTATTTGCTGATCATCACATCGGACCGTTTCTCAATTTCGGGCAAAATCCTCGACGCATCCATTTCTTCGACGTTATCCAATATACGTCCCATATAACCAAAGGCGAGTTCCCTAGTCCATGATTCCTTTGGTTCGGCGTACAGCTGTGCTAAAAGTTCCGTTGAATATGTGCCGCCGGAATGAAGATAGTTCGACATCTGCGATGCATCGACATTCATCCTCTTGAGCCGCAACATCGTTCTGATATTTTCCCCGTCGATCCGAAAACGAACATATTCTTTTACGCCGTTATAAGGAAGCTCATCTGCTATCAAGCGCATTATATAAAACATATGTCTGTCTAAAAGTTGTTCTATCTCTAGAATATTTTTCGTCTGCTCCCATATCATTACGCATGATGGAATTATCCTGTGCAACTGATGAGGAAGGAGTCGGTAATCTTCGCTTTCAACGGCTAATATCATATCGTCTACCGGATATGAACCCATGGAAACCAACAGATCCCACCGACTTTTACCACCCTCTCTCTGGGCAAACATTCCCTTTAATATGACCTTCAAATTATGGAAGTCATAAGGGATTTGAAAAAGCTGAACCAGCTGTGGATCAGGAACGAATTTTCTGAGCTCTCCATAGGTGTATGAAAGCTCTGCTTCCAATAAGCTATCGTATGAAGAGTTGTTGCCCCTTTCAGCAATCCATTGCCCATAGCACGTCTCGATGAACAATTTCCATGCAGACTCAAAGCTCTCCGCCTCTGCCATTTGTTGCATGGCCGAAGTATCGATCTTTCTATTTTCCATCGCCCTCAAGCGTGATACGGTATAGGTGTACTCGCTTCTGGCTTCCAATTGTCTCACCGACCCTAAATTTATCATGATTCATCTCCTATAAAAGGGCTAATCCGCGAAAAGTTCCCCTGCAATTATCAATTCGAGCTCGTCTTGGATGCTTGCTATTAGCATATCAAAGGAGCAGTTTATATCGATATCGCCGACATTTAGGATAAAACCCCCTCTAAAAGGTAGCTTTTCATCGGCTAAACTCAATTTGGTATCATTTTTCTGATTGAAATTAGATACCCATTCTTCGTCTATAATCGCCTCTTCTTCACCGACATAGATCAGCCCTTCGGATTTTTCCGACTCTTTGACGGCAGTCTTCAAGACCGTTTCGACGAATGAAGCATATTTCTTAGGGTCAAGGGTATTCATCTTTTTTCTGGCTTTAGTCAGCGTCTCTGCGATCAGCGACCTTTTCATCGATAGTTCAATCTTCCCTAGATCTAGGTTCGCGACAATTTCTCTTCTCTTAAAAATATTTTCTCTTTCTTCTTTCGCTTGTTGCATCCATTCTTCCTGTATTTTCTGAGCTTCCCCTTGAGCCTTTGAAATTATCTCTTCGGCTTGTTTTTTAGCCTTCTCCAATATTTCGTCAGCTTGTTTTCTTGCATCATCTTCTATTTTTGTCTTGACATCAGCCAATGCCATTTGGCAACACCTCTATAAGCTAATGCCGTTCAGCAATATGATGCTCATCAAAAGAGCTAAAACGGCATAAGTCTCCACCATCGCAGGCAATATAACTGCTTTACCTGTTTCCTCAGGCCTCTTAGCAATAAGCTGAATGCAGGCAGCTGATGTCTTGCCCTGCGAATATCCTGAAATATATCCGACTATTGCGATTGGCAAACAGGCAAAAAATATGGCCATCCCCTGTTCCAAACTAACCGCAACCGGTTCACCGCCAAGCAGTCCAACCTGCATGATGGTAAAAAATCCTATCAGCAAACCATATATTCCCTGAGTTCCAGGCAGTGCCTGAAGTAACAAAACCAGACCAAACTTCCCGGGATCCTCTGTCATGACCCCAGCACCCGATTCACCGGCAACACCTACACCAAGAGCAGAACCCGAACCGGCACACCCCGCAGCCAATGCAGCACCTAATATAGCTAATGCAAGTCCCCATTCCATTATCAAATACACTCCTTTCAAAAATTATTAATTGGCGTATATTGCCATGTTTTTAATGTAATTGTTGAACTAACTGGAAGCTTTTACGTGAATTAAATGATCTAAATCATAGCTTTCTGCAATGTCAACATAACGTGCATTCATATCAAATGGATCGAATGCTCTTCCTCCGGCTTTGTAAAATTTGCTGAAGAATTCGACGTATTGGAGACGCAAGGAATGGACAAATGCCCCTAAAACGTTAACAGCTATGCTAAATATATGTCCGCCTGCGAACAAAATTATCCCCAATAGCCAGCCTATGTAGGGAATATGAAATAGCTGCAACGTCAATGTATTGATGATCATCGCTATGGCTGACGTGGCTAAACCAAGCGCTAAGAGCCTGCTGTAACTTAACACGTCACCTAAGTACGATGTTATGGAATATAGGCTCATGATACCGGAAAACAATTTGGAAAAGATATTTTTCTTTTCCCTTCCCTGAGTTGCAACCAGTATACAGGCTCCTGCAATCGCTGCTATTGCGCTGGGAGAAGAAAGCGAAGGCGACAACATTCCAGCACGAACGAGTATATAGAGAGCCAAACCCAGAAGGAAAGTTATCCAACCACCTTGGTCCCCTATCGCTCCGATGTAATCCTTCTTTCGAAGATTATCGAAAAAGGCGATGAAGAGCCCGAAGATTATTTGTACGAAACCAATGAACAGAGAAAAACCGAGGAAAGGCATGGGATTGTACATTACGTCAGTGATCTTTAATGAATTTTTGATATCTCGAAGTGATGTTAATATGGGAAATGCATCGATCATATCCCCGAACAGCGAGCCGGTCAAAACACCCACAAGTACCGATGAAATTCCTACCAGAACAAACAAAGTAAAGAATTTAAAGGCATCTTTACGGGGGCAATACTTCTTAATAGTATACAAAAAGATCAAGGCTAAGAGGGCGCCATATCCTGCATCCCCTAAACACATGCCGAAAAATAAAAAATAAAAGGGAGCAAAAAATGGTGTTGGATCGATACCATTGTACTCTGGTAATCCGTAAAGTTTTGTCAATGGCTCAAAGGGAGATGCCCATTTCCTTGAGACTAGATATACAGGCGGTTCATCCTCTTCCTCCGGATCCGAAATTTCCATGTGAACTAATGAGTCGTAGGAAGACAATACAGACTGTATGCGATCGATCGCAATCCTTGGAACCCACATCTTATTCCAAGTGGCATGTTCCGTCGAAAGCCCGGAACCAATAGCTTCAAGCCTTCGTTTAATTAAATCATAATAATCGTGGAGTTGCTGGAGGCACATGAAATTCTTTTTAGCTTCATCGGAGATTGACGCAAATAGTTTTTCTTCTTCAGCGATGAGTTCCTTCTTTGTCTCTGCCATGTTTTCAAGCTCTTCAACTGGCGTTCCAAGCAATCTGGGATCGAGCTCTATTATTGAAGCTCCGTTAGACGTCAACAAATTTCTGATTTCTTCCTTTTTTTCCCTTACGAAAAGGGCAATCAGATATACCTCCTTGTCCTTTTCTTTAGGGGTAGATATGAAGAAATCCCCTTCGTCCGGATTGATCGAACCTTCCAGCAACGATTTAAACACCCCAGTTTGTTCGACCGGTATAGCAGCCATTATGCCGGTTACGTAGTCCGTTCCCTTTGTTATCAACGAAAGAGGAAGTTGAAAATCGACGACTTTTGCTACTATTCCTTCAATGTTTCTGAGCCTGGAAAGTTCTGCCCTTATTTCAGATAATTTCTTTTCGACCTCTCTCAACTTAGCCGCATATTGAACAATGTCAAAACTCTCTTCCAGCCTCGATATTTCGTCAAGTGATACCTTAGGCTTGTTTCCAAGCATTCTGGCTATCTTGCTTCCCTCTCCCTGATAGTAAGGCTCGAGAAATCTTATAGCAAATCTTGCGTCAGACAGCTTTTCGTCGAGAGATTTAATGCTTTCGGGCCGCCATTGATCTTCTTCGGCTCGCTCTGTAGTAATTACCTCACAGCACCCGAGACGCTGAAGTTCGCTCATAACCTCTTCTCTTACGGACTCATGAACGACGAGATCGAGCTTGCAAAACTTAGTTATTGCCATATGTTTTCATCACCTCTTCCATCACTAAAGCAGCAACACGATCTACTTTAGGAAGGTAGGTCTCTCTTTCAGAGAAGATTTTCTTTTTGCCTTGCTCGATAATAGATTGGGCCTTTTTCTCAGCTTCGGCTTGAGCTTGTTGAACTATTTCCCTGTACTGAGCTCTTGCTTTGGTTTTTGCCTCTTTGATGATTTCTTCTGCCTTCACGCGAGCTTCTTCGATGATGCCGTTGGCTTTAGATTTGGCCTCTTCCACCAACTTCTTCGCAGATTCTTCAGTCTCCTTGAGCTCTTGCGCTATATCTGCCGGCAATGTTATCAACTCCTTTGCTCAGAAATTGTGAGACCGCTTATGGACGGGATAAACCTTGTTATGAACAACACAATCGAAACTCAGTGTAATCATTTTTAGACGCCCTGTCAAATCGATAGAGTTCTTTGTATAAAAAAAATGGAGCAATCATCGGGAATAGAGCATTTGGCCAATTATGACCTGCCCGATCGCGCCCCATGATATACTATCACAAATCATAATTTAATATCAATGATTCATATGAAAATTCTTAAAAATCAAATGTACCTAATATTATTTTACACAACAAGAAGAGAGGAAAGATCTTACATTTCGGGAAAATGCTAATTTTTAGGAGTCATCTAAAGCACTGCCTTATAAAATCCAGGCCGACGCTCCTAAATAAGCACAAAAAAATCCCCGACAGGCCAAGAAGGCTGTCAGGAACTGATTTTTGGCGCGCCCGGCGGGACTCGAACCCACAACCTACGGATTAGAAGTCCGTTGCTCTGTCCAGTTGAGCTACGGGCGCCCTTCAAATAAACTGGAGCGGGAAACGGGATTCGAACCCGCGACCTACGGCTTGGAAGGCCGTCGCTCTAGCCAGCTGAGCTATTCCCGCCCTCGACGCGAATAATACTAGCATAACGAATGTGCTTGCGCAATACCTTGGATGTTAAAAAAACAAGGCAAGAAAATCATAAAATTCTCTAATTCTCAAATACTACATGCCAAACTTCCACAACCATAATAAAAAGGACAGGATAAAGCATATCTAATGATAATGTCCTGCCCTTTTTATTGTCATTCTGGTCGGGGCGAAAGGATTTGAACCTTCGACCCCCTGCTCCCAAAGCAGGTGCGCTAACCAGACTGCGCTACGCCCCGAAATTTTTATTGGTGGAGCTGGGGGGACTCGAACCCCCGACCTTTTCCGTGCGAAGGAAACGCGCTCCCTCTGCGCTACAGCCCCTTAAGCGAAATTCATTGTAAGCGTCTTATCGCTCGCTTGTCAAGCATCATTACATGTGATATGGTATTTTTTCGCGTCAATACCTGTTCATTATTAGTAACACAAGGGGGCTCTGAAATAGTGAGAGTTCGCTACAAAAATGAAGTGCTTGATTTTAAAGAGACGATGTCAGTAAATAAACTTTTAAAAAAAATGGCTTTAAATAAAGGCGAGGTGGTCGTCATAAGAAATGGAGCGATCGTCACCGAGGATGAGATGCTCAATCCCGACGACGAAGTCCGGATCATCGATACCGTCAGCGGAGGTTAAGCATCTATGAAGTGCAGAATTTGCCGTGAAAAGGCCATTATAGGCTTGCCTCAACATAATTTGGCCCTATGTGCCGATCACTTCGACAATTGGATGTTGAAACGAGCCGCCAAAGCTATAGATGAATTCAAGATGTTTACCAAAGACAGCAAGATATTGGTAGCCGTATCGGGCGGCAAGGATAGTTTGGCGCTTTGGGATATACTCACTCGCCTCGGCTACAATGCTCATGGTTTGTACATAAATTTAGGCATAAAAGAAAATGATTACTCCGATGAAAGCGAAGAGCTCTCGAGAACATTTGCAAATCGTATCGGGAAAAAGCTACAAGTCGTAAACGTCAAAGAGCTTCATGGCATGTCAATTCCCGATAAGGCGTATTCAAAAAAGCGCAAGACCTGCTCAGTATGCGGAGTAACGAAGAGGTATTACATGAACAAAACGGCCAGAGAGGGAAATTTTGACGTAATAGCCACAGGACACAATTTGGATGATCAGGCGGCTGCCCTACTTGGAAACTTTCTTTACTGGAAGTTCGATTATCTGGCCAAAGGAGCGCCTTACTCTCCTCCCCTTCGGAAGGGCGAATTTGCTAAGGCTAAACCGTTGATTCTTTGTACGGAGAAGGAAAATACCGTATATTGCTTGCTTCAGAGGATTGATTATATTCAGAAGGAGTGTCCCTATTCCAAAGGAGCCACGTTCTTGCGCTGGAAACACATTCTAAATGAGATCGAAGAAAACTCTCCAGGTGCAAAACAAGCTTTTTACCTCGGATATGTCAAACACATAGATATCTTTAAAGTCCAGAATGAGGACATGCCTGACTCCCGCTGCAAGATCTGTGACACTCCTTCTTGGAATGAAGTCTGTTCTTTCTGCGCCTTATGGGATTTGAACAAAAAATAAAGGAGAAATCTCAAGTGCACTACGGACCGGAGATGACCCATGGTTGGGTTTTGGATATAAACGAGCGATTCGCAAACAAAAAACTTTACCGTTGCGAAGCCGGACCTGAATGGTTGGCATTACAGCTTGGGCATAACGGCGACTGGCTTTGGTTGAGTTGGGATAGTCGCTGTTGCGGGATGGCATTGATCGATAGACATGAATTGAAAATTTTAAAGGACCTCAAAGACAAAACTCACCCTATTTTTGGAGTCGTCAAAAGCCATATTGTCGGTGGCTTGTTGGTTCGTGCCTTTCAATTGAACAGAGATCGTGTATTAGTGTTGGAATTTTCAAGACCACTGGGAGCCGGAGTTGACGTTTCCCGCTTTATCGTATTTGAAGCAACGGGAAGACAGGCTAACTTGATTATTTTAGATGACAAGGAAAAAGTCATAGAGACCGCAAAACACGTTCACCCCGAAATAAACAGGTATAGATCCGTGCTTCCCGGGCTGCCTTATGTATCTCCTCCGCCTTTCAACGGTCCTGACATTGAAAACTTCAGCAAAGAGGATATGACGAACTTAAAGAGGTACCGAGGCATTGGAGCCACTTTGGCCGGAATTTTGTCAAAGGAATGGGAAAATAAGTGCGTCGATTTTGAACCCTATTTGCAGAGGCTTTACTTTCTCCCCTTAAGTGAATTAATTTGCCAGGATATAGACGGCTATTTGACCGTTTTTCCGATTATTTTGGACAAAGCCTTGAAGTGCGACGAAACCCCCCTCCTTTTTTCCAGGAAGATCCTTTTTCAGTTTTTCGATCGGGAGAGAGAGGTTATGCTCCAACAAATACACAAAATCCTTGATTCCGATAGGCGGAGGTTATCGGATAAAATTAGAGGGTTATCGAACCTCATTTCCATGGTCGAGAAAGCAGAAAAATGGAATCACTACGGCACCCTGCTGTTATCCTATGCTCATGAGGTCCGCAAGGGATCTTCTTCGGTTAAATTAAGGAGTTGGGACGAACGCTTCGGAACGGTTGAAATAGAACTTGATCCGAAACTATCACCTATTGAAAACGCAAAAAGATACTTTAACCTTGCCAAAAAGTATCATAGAGATCAAGAAAGGCTTCAAAGGAAACTGGAGACCTTACAGGCTTCCTTAAGGGAACTCGACGAATATCGTGATTTTGTCTCAATTTTAACCGACATTAGCGATATAAAAAAGATATTGGATGATTTTACATTTAATGGCACCGGCACTGAGGACTCAAAAAGAAAGAAAAGATACATCCCCCCTCATAAGAGGTTTGACCTCAAGGGAGGTTATATCGTTTATGTCGGATTAAACGCAAAGGCAAACAGATATGTTACATTTGAAGTAGCTTCGTCGGAGGACATTTGGTTTCATGCCAAGGAAGTTTCAGGATCACATGTAATTTTAAAATTATCTGGGAAAGGGGCAAATGACAGATTAATCGAATTCACCGCTTCGTTGGCAGCCTATTACAGCAAGGCTAAAAATACATCCTATCATATTGTTGACTACACTCTAAGAAAGTACGTGAAGGCATTGCCGAAATCAGGCCCCGGACATGTCACCTATACCAACTTTTCTTCGATTCGAGTTTCGCCTAATTTGTGGATCGAGCTCCTAAAAGAGCTTTCTTGAGTTCCAAGGGCAAGAAGGACCTAAAAGTCATTATCCTGCCATTCCCAGGATGCGGAAAAGCAAGCTTCCATGCATGGAGAAAGAAACGATCCTTGGGAACCCATTCTGCTTTCAAATTGCATCCGTAAAGCCTGTCTCCAACGATGGGACATCCCATATCCTTTAAATGAACCCTTATCTGGTGAGTCCTGCCGGTATGGATCGTGCAGCGTAAGAAAGAAAATTTATCGTTACTCCAAAGAACCTCATATTCTGTGACAGCCTCCCTGCCTCCAGATACGACAGCCATCTTCAGTCGGTTCTTCGGATGTCTGCCTATGGGACTTGCGATGGTTCCCTTTTCTTTATTGAGATGCCCATATACTAAGGTTAGATATTCTTTTTTCACAGAGCGCGCTTTAAAGGCATCTGTAAGTTTCTGTTTCGAGAAAAGGTTTCTGGCTATTACCATTAGTCCCGATGTTCCGGCATCCAGGCGATGGACTATACCAGGTCTTCTCATATCCGAATCAGCAAGCTCAGGGTATCGATATACAAGCCCGTGTACCAAGGTGCCGTACCAGTGACCAACAGCAGGATGAACGACAAGGGGAGCAGGCTTATCTATAACTATGATATCGGCATCCTCGTAGAGCACTTCAAAATTTACAGGTTCAGGCTCGAGCGTTGCCTCCTTCTTTTCATCATGAAAGCTTAGCTCGAGGTTCATGGCCTCTCTTACTTTCATCGATGGCTTAAAACCCGCTTCCCGCAGAGCTCTTTGAATTTGGCTTCGAGATCGGGCTGTTATTTTGGATACTGCAACGTCGAGTCTTTCACCTATAAATTCATCCGAAACGACGACTTCAACTTTCTCAGCCATATTCTAGGATATCGTCATCTCCGTTTATCCATATTGCTTTTACAGGTTATGCAATAGCGAGACCACGGCATAGCCTGTAGCCGTTCATTTTCTATTACGTTACCGCATCGTTCGCATAATCCAAACTTATCGCTCTTTTTTTCGAGCTTGGCAAGAGCATGGTCTATATCGGCAATCATTGCCTTTATACTCTCCAATTTCCCGGTTATTTGCTCACGGTCGAGCATGTCCATAGCAGTATCAACTAGGTGATTTGTATCCAGCGTCGATAATTCACCAACATTGATATCCGTCGCCTCAAGTAGCAGCGATTCCACCACTTTGCCAAGCTCTTCCTTCTTCTGAATTAATTTCTTTTTCATGTCCTCACAGTAATTGTCCATTTTATACCAACGCCTGCCCCCATTCCGTTTACCGAGATTGTTGCAACACCTGATTGCACCTGTTGCAAAGGCCGATTTCCGACACTTCAGGCGCATACATCCAACATCTCGGACACTTCTCTCCCTTGGCCCTGGCAATCGCTACTTCGACACCCGTCTCATCGTCATCGTGCATTACCGGCGCTTCTGGCAAATCTTCAACCCACTGAACGTCAGATACTATAAAAACTTCCTTCCACCAGTAGGAAGATAAGAGATCCTTTAGCTTTCTAGTTTCGTCATCAAGTTTTATGTTTACACAGGCTTCCAGAGATTGCCCAATCAGATCTTGGTTGCGGGCAATTTCGAGGCCTCTGCTTACCGCTCCCCGAAGCCATAGTATCCTGTCCCATTTCTCCTCCAGCGATTCGTGATAAAGATTCGAATCCAGGACAGGCCAATCCTCCAGAAATACACTTTCGGGAAGCGAGTTATCAATTTGACGCAAGTATTGCCATACCTCTTCGGAAGTGAAGCTCAGTATGGGCGAAAGCATTAATGTTAATTCCTTTATTATATTCCATAATGCAGTCTGACAGCTTCTCCGCAATTTCGAGTCAGAAGCCTCCACGTAAAGTCGATCCTTATTCACATCCAGATAAAATGCCGAAAGCTCGTTGACGCACAGCTGATGAATCGTGAAGGTGGGAACGTGGAATTCAAAGTTCTCAAATCCTTTGGTGACTTTGCTTGTCACGCCCTGAAGTTTAGATAGTATCCAAAGGTCCATCTCCTCCATTTCCTCAAAGGGAACGCTGTCTTTATGGGGATCGAAATCGCTAAGGTTGCCAAGGATATATCGCAGAGTGTTTCTTATCCTTCTGTAGGATTCGACCAAATTGCGCAATATGGTTTCCGATATCCTTATATCGTTTCTATAATCGGTAGAGGCAACCCATAGGCGCAATATATCTGCCCCGTATTTACCTATGACCTCCTGGGGTTGTACCAC
Organism: Acetomicrobium thermoterrenum DSM 13490; assembly: GCF_900107215.1. Lineage (NCBI taxonomy): Bacteria > Thermotogati > Synergistota > Synergistia > Synergistales > Acetomicrobiaceae > Acetomicrobium > Acetomicrobium thermoterrenum. The sequence continues at coordinate 181,489 of NZ_FNPD01000003.1, forward strand.
ATTACCGAGGGATTTTGACATCTTGCGACCCTCACCGTCCACGATGAATCCATGGGTTAACACCATCTCAAAGGGAGCTCTTCCTCTTGTGGCAACGGACGTAAGCAGAGAAGTTTGAAACCATCCTCTATGCTGGTCACTCCCCTCCAGATACATTGTGGCAGGCCACTTTAGCTCGGGTCGTGTAGTCAGAACCGCCATGTGGCTAGTCCCCGAATCGAACCACACGTCGAATATATCAGTCTCTTTTCGGAGGGACTTCGATTTGCATTTCGGGCAAAAAGCAAGATCATCCAATAAATCCTCCGGTTCCAGCCGCCACCAACAATCGCTACCTCCTTGGCTTACCTTCTCGCTTACCCTTCTAATGCGATCGCTTGTGAGAATTAGCTCTCCGCAGTCGTTGCAATAAAATGCAGGTATGGGAACACCCCAAATCCTCTGTCTGCTGATGCACCAATCCGACCTGTCTCTTACCATATTGGCAATTCTGTCCTGCCCCCAGGAGGGTATCCACTGAACCGACGATATCGCCTTTAACGAATCATCCCTGAATTTTGACACGGCAATAAACCATTGATTCGTCGCTCTGAAAATAACCGGCTTTTTGCACCGCCAACAATGAGGGTAGGAGTGCATTATCTTGCCCTCTCCCAAAAGCCTACCTCTTTCCCTCAAAACTCCCATCAATTTTTTAGATCCGTCATCCAGACTTAAACCGCCAACTAACGGCGTCTCCGGGGTAAAATAGCCTCTGTCGTCGACGGGATTGTATATTTCGAGTCCATACCTTACTCCGGTTTCAAAGTCCTCAACGCCATGTCCCGGTGCAGTGTGGACGCAACCGCTTCCTTCGTCCAAGGAGACATATTCTCCGAGGACAAATAATATCTCTCTGTCATCGTAGAAGGGATGAACGGCCTTCCGACCTTCTAATTCTTTTCCCTTTATCTCGTGAAGTATACTGTCGAAATGAATACCTGTCTGCTGCTGAACCTTCTCAATCAGCCCCTTTGCCAACAAGAAGATCTTGTCCCCGGAACTCGCGAAGACATAATCGAAATCAGGATGGACTGCTATTGCTAGACTTGCGGGAAGAGTCCATGGCGTAGTAGTCCATATGATGGCATAGGCTTCTTTCCCCTTCAAAAAAGAAAAGTCGCTCGCTTTCAATGAATAGGCGACGTATATAGATGGCGAATATATATCTTCGTATTCTATTTCTGCGGCTGCAAGTGCAGTTTGGCAATCCGTGCACCAGTAGATGGGCTTCTGGCCCCGATATACGTACCCATGGTCTACCATTTCTGCGAAGGCCTCAAGTTCAATAGCTTCAAATTCCGGCTTGAAAGTGATATAAGGGTTTTCCCAATCTCCGATTACTCCCAAACGCTTAAACTCATCGCGTTGAACATCTATGTAGCGTTCCGCGTATTGCATGCATTTTTTTCTTAATTCGAGGGGATGCAGGGAATCTTTATCGAGGCCCTCATCCTTCAGGGTTCTAAGCTCTATAGGAAGACCGTGAGTATCCCAGCCGGGCACATAGGGCGCAAAATAACCCCTCATCCATTTATACTTAGGTATCATATCCTTTAATATCTTGTTAAAAGCAGTCCCGATGTGTATATTGCCGTTTGCATAAGGGGGACCGTCATGTAGGATAAAGGGTTCGGCACCCCTTCTTTTTTCCATTAATTTTTCGTAGATATCGATGTCCTCCCAGAACTTCAACATATCCAATTCTCTTTTTGCAAGGTTAGCTTTCATTGGAAATGAAGTTTTAGGCAAATTCAACGTGTCTTTATAGTCGTCCGGCATTTACAAAACCTCCTAGAATCGTTGTTTAAGAAGGTGCCGCAAAGACATAAGCGGCACCTTATAAAGTGCATTATACACATAATGACATGAATATAGTAGCCTTATATATTTTTCAATTTATCTTTAATGCTCTCCTTTTTTGGAAGAAGATGGTAAATATCATGACCGCCAGACCAAAGGTATCGGAGTATAATCCAGGTTTTAAAAGGCTTATGGCTCCACAGAAAATTATACTCCTGAGCCAAAAAGGTATTTGGGCTTTATAGTAGCCTATGGTCGACATTCCAAGGAGAAATACGCCCATCATGGCCGTTGCTATGGCTAGGACAAAAGGTATAGGTGTTACGTCCACCAATACAAGCATCGGGTTCATTACATATATATAAGGAACCAAAAAACCTGCCAGCGCCAGTTTGACAGCAGTAACGCCTGTTTTCATTGGTTCAGACCCTGCAATGCCCGCCCCGGCGTAAGCCGCCAAAGCTACCGGCGGACTCAAATCCGCGGCAATACCAAAGTAAAGGACGAACATATATGCCGCTATGGGAGCGACGCCGAGCTGAAGAAGGGCAGGTGCTGCAATTGTGCTCGTTACGATGAAGTTCGCCGTCGTAGGAAGACCTGCTCCCAACAATATACAGGTTACCATTGTAAGAAGTAGTGTTATTAACAAATTTCCTTTAGAAATCGTAATTATCAGGCTCGCAATTCTAAGTCCGAGACCCGTCAATGTGGCCATTCCTACTATGATCCCTACCGTGCCGCAGGCGCAAGCCACTCCCAGAGAACCCTTGGCTCCGTTGGCTAAGCCGTCAATTAACTTGGGAAACGTAAGCCTCGTTTCTTTAGATATGAAGGACACGGCTATTGTGGTAAGTACGCCATAGTAAGCAGCCTTCATGGGAGTATAGCCGGCAACGAGGAAATATATGATTGCAAACAATGGAATGAGCAAATGCCCCTTTGCTCTCAGCAATTTCCAGAGTTCGGGCAATCTTTCCTTAGGCAATCCCAACAGGCCAAGCCTTGTAGCTTCGAGGTGTACCTGTATGATGACGGCAGCGTAATATAAAAGTGCCGGAATTATGGCTGCCAGGGCAACCTTTATATAAGGAACGCCCAAAAACTCAGCCATGATGAAGGCAGCTGCGCCCATTATTGGGGGCATGATTTGCCCGCCGGTGGAAGAAACGGCTTCAACGGCAGCTGCGAAATATGGTTTATATCCTATACTCTTCATAAGGGGGATGGTAAAAGTGCCGGTTGTGCAGACATTTGCTACCGACGAACCTGATATGGTCCCCATGATTCCCGAGCTTAATACGGCCACTTTCGCGGGACCTCCCGTAGACTTGCCGGCTATGGCCAATGCCAAATCTATTACGAATTTACCCATCCCCGTCTCCTGAAGAATGGAACCAAAGAGGATGAACATAAAGACAAAAGTTGCCGAAACGGAAATAGGCACTCCAAATACACCCTCTGTGCCCAAGTACATATGGTTAATTATGCGAGCGGTGTTAAACCCCCTGTGGGCAAAAAGCGCAGGAAAATATCTGCCGAAATAGCAATAGATGATAGAAATAATAGCAAGGATCGGCAACACAGGGTTTGAAACTCTTCTGGTAGCTTCAAGGAGCATGCCAATACCCAAGAATCCAATGAATATGTCCATGGTCGTTGGAAGCCCGGCGCGCATGATAAGCTCGTTAAAATGTATCACCATATAAAGCACAGAATATGCCGCAACAGTCGCCAGAATGAAATCATACCAAGGAATTTTATCACTTGGGGATTTTTTGGTAGCAGGATACATTAAAAAGGTCAAAAACAGCACAAATGCCAGGTGAACCGCCCTCTGCTTCATGGCCAAGAGAAGACCGAAACCAGCTGTGTAAAGATGAAAGAGCGACATTGCAACAGCTATTACTAAGATAAAATAGTTCTGCCACCCCTTTAGCGTTCGATAACGCGATTCAGTATCGTATTGACGTATGACTTCATTTAGGTCGATTACTTGATCCTGAAGCTTGTTATCCACCATTCAGCGTCCCCCTTTTAAGAATGAATTTTCTTTATTTTACTATAATAGGGGTCTCATTAGCACGTATAGGCGAATCGACTCTCCTCGATAAGTATTGTAAAGTTCGTATCGCTTACTGCCTATGGTCAATATATTCTCACCTATTGAATCATTACCCACTCTGCATTGAACATATGGCCAATGACGTCTACCTCCACGAAATATCAGCCAATCCTTCGTCTTGATCATCGAACCCGGATATTGGTCAAATGTCGGCAGCCCCGCATTGTGGGATTTAACCCTCTCTTCGTAAAGCCATATGCGGTCCCCCTGTAATATGAACACATCTTCGACGGGAGTTCGCTCGAGGCTGTGGATATAGCTTAAAACCACCCCTTGCCCTAGGGGAACCAAAAATCCGTCTCTTCCGCTTGCATGGGAAAGACATAACCAATACTGCGGAACAAACAATAAATAAACTTCAGCAAATAAAAGAAGCAAACAAAGCAATACCAAGCTGAGCTTTTTTCTCATATCTCTTTCACTCCTGGCAAAAGCGGCACAAAAGAGCAATAGTCATGTCGTTCTTCATGAAGCCTGCCTTTGAGTTTTGTCATTTTAATCAATTGTTCTGTTCTGAAGGATACGACCAGTGGGACCACCAACCTGCCGCCTTCTGCAAGTTGATCTATCCATGTCTCCTCTATTTTGCTCGCTGCTGCCGTTACAATGACGCAGTCGAAGGGAGATTCTTCTGCCCAGCCCAACCTTCCGTCGCCTATCTTTGTCCGGACCTTATCTGCAATTCCAAGCTTCTCAAAGACCTTTTTCGCCCTTTCCGACAAAGGGGCGATCCTTTCTATTGTGTATACCTCGCATCCTAAAAATGCCAAAACCGCTGCCTGATAACCCGATCCAGTGCCAATTTCAAGGACTTTGTCACCCTTCTGAGGATCCAGCAATTCTGTCATCTTGGCCACGATGTAAGGTTGCGATATTGTCTGGCCTTCGCCGATAGGTAGAGCGCAGTCCGCATAGGCAACGCGTCGCAAATTATCGGGCACAAAAAGATGACGCGGCAACTTCGACATCGCTTCAAGCAATGCTTCGTTTTTTATATTACGACTTTTTATTTGAGTTTCCACCATCACTCTTGCTTCCTCATGCCAATCTGGGGATGCCATTTCATTCACCCTATATATGAAATGTTTGTTACCAGTATACTATAGAATAGAATAGCGCATAAAAAATAATAGACAGATCGAATTGAAAGACCTGTCTATTATTTTTTATGTCATCATTAACTCGACGAACTACATTAAATGGCGGGCCTGGCCGGACTCGAACCGGCGACCTACGGCTTAGGAGGCCGTCGCTCTATCCTACTGAGCTACAGGCCCGTCAAGGACGGAGTTAATATTATCATGAACAACGGTTGTGATTCAACTACCTTTGAGAGAAATCCCAAAAATTACTAGATGGTTAAGAGGTAAATGAACACTTCTCTCGCAATCTGTGAAATAATATTTCTTGTATTTATTACGTATCTCTGCTGACAGCATTAAATATAACGGTCAAGCAGAAGCAAGTTTATATACACGCTGATAATTTGCGAATATATTGCAACATCATAATTAAGCCTTTATCTAGAAATTCTATTATAATTCGTAACCTTCAAGCGATACTCATAACTTTTCCAGCATCCTTTTAGCGAAAACAACAGCCCCTCCCGCCTATAAAACCAAGGACGGCAAATTTCTCTTACCCTGTCAACATCATCTTTCATTTGAACAACTAGCCCTTCTGCTGATTCAAACTTTTTTTCTTCTCTTATATGGGCCAACAACAGAACAGCGATCATTTCACCGTAGAGATCGCCTTCGAATTGATCCAAATGCACTTCTATCCGAATTTCATCTCCTCTTTCAAAAGTGGGATTATATCCTATGTTTAAAGCTCCACACCACCATCTGTCATGAGCCAAGACCGCCGTCGCATACACCCCTTTAGGCGGTAGCAGTTTAAGTTCTGATGCAAGTAAATTAGCCGTAGGAAATCCCAGTTTCCGCCCCCTGTGATCGCCTTCCGTAACTGGCGCTATGATGAAATAGGGATATCCCAACATTGCTTCGGTTTGTTGCATATATCCTTTTTTCACGAGTTGCCTTACCAGGGAACTACTCACAACCGAACCGTCAATTTTAAACGGCGGTATAGCCGCGAAAAACCAGCCTTTTTTTGTTAAGTAACTTTTCAAGAATTCGACATCACCGGAGCGATTTTTACCGAATTTGAAGTTTTTACCCACTACTATTCCTCTTACTTTATATCGAGATCCTAACTCCTCGATGAAATCTTTTGGGTTTAAATCTTTCACGTCGCTGAAGGGGATTTTTATAAAATCCGGAATATTGAGGAAAGAAGCTATAAAATCCCTCTCCGAATCTGTAAAAAGGGGAACAAAACAGCCGTTTCCCAATACGATTTGGGGGTGTGGCACAAAGGTCATTACCCCCCAAGGCATATCCATCCTGTCCGATGCATCTCTGGCAACTTCAACCAAAGCCTGATGTCCCTTATGAAATCCGTCAAATGAACCCAAGACAACTATCACAGACACCACCCCGATCGCGTCTGGTAAAAATTAAAGAACAATGTTAGTGTCTGGTTTAATTGCACAGCCACCATTGAGCCACCTGATCTTACAAAACGATATTGTTCTACATCCTTTTACCACAAAGGCCTTTGAGGGTTCAATTATGCCCCACCATTTTATTCTCGGGATGTTTGTTAACTCCTGTCCATTCAATAACCTGTCTTCCTCGGTTTCATTCGCTTCGCAGGTACAAAAGTTTTTGAGCATTTCTTGAGGAGGGATTATCATTTCTTTTGCAGCATCATTCGAAAGTTGTCTAATAAAATCAAGACTAAGGGCATCCTGCAACTTAAAGGAGCCTATTTCAGTGCGTTCCAAGAAGGCAACGTGGGCCAAACTGGCCAATTTAGAACCTAAATCTCGAGCTAGGCTTCTAATATATGTACCCTTAGAACAAACAACTTCAATGGTGAACTTACCCTCTTTCGTGATAGGGCTTATTCTTTTGATGCTCTGTATGAATACCGCCTTTGGCTGTAAGAGGACTTTTTTATTTGCGCGGACAAGCTCGTAGGCACGACTCCCTTTTACGGACACGGCAGATACGTTAGGAGGAACCTGTAACCTGTGCCCTAAAAAACTCAGCAAAGTTGAGTCTATATCGCTTTCTTTGATATGCCGCCATTCGGCTGTGCCTATGACCCTTCCGCTTGCATCGTCGGTGTCCGTTTGTTCTCCAAGTTTTATTGTAGTTATATACTTTTTGGGAAGCTCCATAACGTAAGATGAAGCACGAGTCATTTTACCTACGAGTAAAACGAGCAGCCCGAAAGCGGGTACATCTAAAGTTCCGGCATGCCCCACTTTAGTCTTTCGCCCGACTTTTTTCTTGAGCAGGGCAACACATGCAGCACTGCTTATACCTTTAGGCTTATTTATCAAAAGAAAACCCGATTTACACATTTTTGACGTATTCCTCGATCGATTTCGACACTACATCCAAAGCTTTCTCCATGGGAAGGTATATCTTACAGGCTGCAGCCTGAGGATGACCTCCGCCATCCCATTTCTGTGCCAATTCTCTCACGGACACGCCGGTCACCGCTCTGAAACTAACCCTTACTTCTTCGCCGTCTTCTCCTTCTGTCATCAGAGCGCTTATTATAACTCCTTTGACATATAAAAGTTGATTCACTATACCTTCTGAATCGTAAGGATCAGCATCGAGCTTTTCAAAGTCTTCTTTTTTTAGCCAGCTGACAACCGCCTTCCCATCGGGCGTGGAAAAGGCTCGCATAAAAGCTAAACCCCAAAGCTTAAGGCCTTCGAGTCTCCTGCTGGCATATATATATCTAAATATTTGTTCGGGATTTATCCCGGAGCTCAAGACGTCCTGAGCAATTAAGTGGGACTTAGGCGTAGTATTTGAATAGGTAAAATGACCCGTATCAGTAATTATTCCGGTGTAGATTCCAATACGGGCGTCCTTTGGAATAGGAAGCTTGCTCTCATTAAGCAAGTCCCAAATGATTTCAGCTGTAGCCGATGAAGATGTATCTATATAATTGAGCCGACCGAACCTCTGATTATCCATGTGGTGATCGATGTTTACAATTAAAGTAGAATCATAAAGATCAAGAATGCCCTGGACGGTCCTCTCGAGATTGCTAGTATCTAGCACTATTATTGCTGTATCCGGCTCCCTTACGACATCGGGCACAAAATTCATAACTTGATATTCCTCGACAAAGGGCAAATATCCATATGCTTTGGGCACAGGATGAGTACCTCCCCAAATGCACCTTTTACCAAGAGCCACGCCCCAAGAATAGAAAGCACTGCCCGAACCGATAGCATCGCCATCGGGCCGCTCGTGAACAAAAATAGCCCATGTTTTTTTAGTCAATATGGCATTTAAGATTTCTTTTAAAGAATCCCCATTACCATTCATCGTCTGACAACTTTTCGTCTCTCTTCGGTTTTGAATGTTTTTGGGCTATTTTATCGAGCAGCTCCTCAATTCTTTGAGCTCTGTCTTCGGTATCGTCCACGACAAAGACCAACTTTGGCGCAAATCTGAGTCTCATTTGCCTACAAACAATTCCACTCAAAGCTCCTGCCAAGCTATTCAATGAATCGCCGATCTCTTTTAGATCGGATTTATCGATCGAGGTGAAGTATACTTTGGCAATGCTCAAATCGTTTGTACATCTTACTTCTGTGATGACCGCCTTTTTCAACATTGGATCTTTGGCATTGTTCACTAAAAATTCGGATATCTCTCTCATCATCTCCTTGTTGACCCGTTCAATTCTCAATTTGTCCATAACATTCAACCTCTCGATCGAAATTAATTATTTCAAAACCGTTTTTGGCTTCTGCCAAAAGGACGTGGCGTTCCACAGCATCGAGAAGAGACTCGGCCTCCTTAGCGGAAGCCGATGCCGAAACAACAGCTATATAGGCCAAATCCCATATATTATCAGGACCGAGATCGACAACCGATACGTTTAACCTCTTTTTCAAAAGATCGGTCAGAGATTTCACGATTTGACGTCTGTCCTTCAGGCTGCCGGCAGAGGGTATTTTTACGGTCATTATTACAACGGCAACGAATAATTTTGGGATATCTCTCATGAAACATCACTTAGATGTCTTTTTTCCTCTAGAATCTCGAAGGCCTCTATCATGTCGCCTTCCTTTATGTCTTGAAATCCAGCGAGAGCTATTCCGCATTCGTATCCGGCGTTTACTTCCCTTACGTCGTCTTTAAACCGTTTGAGGCTGGATAGCGGTCCTTCCCATATGACAATGCCGTCCCTTATAATTCTTGCTTTGGCATTTCGCCTGATTGTTCCTTCTTTTACGTAACAACCGGCGACTTGTCCTACTTTGGGAACCTTGAATACTACCCTGACCTCCGCTTCTCCGAGGATGTGTTCCTTTAGTTTTGGAGCAAGCATCCCTTCAACCGCTGCTTTAACGTCGTCGATCACGTCATATATGGTACGATAAAGTCGTATCTGGATGCCCTTTTGTTCGGCTAATTTTCTTGCATTTCCGTCAGGCCTTACGTTAAACCCAATGATGATGGCATCCGACGCGTCGGCGAGCATCACATCGGACTCTGTAATCCTTCCAACGCCCTCATGAACGATCTCAATACCTACTTCTTCAACGGAAAGACGCTGCAAAGAGGACTTTATAGCTTCCAAGGTTCCTTGCACATCAGATTTTAATATTATCTTCACTGTGGGCATTTCGCCTTTCTCCATCTGTTCAAAGAGCTCTTCTAATGAGGCTCTTTTTACAGCTTGCATTTCCTGCTGTCTTTTCTTTTCTAAGTATTTATCGATGGCATCGCGCGCTTCCTTTTCGTCTTCAACCCTTACAAACCGTTCACCGGCTTGAGGAACTTCGTTTAAGCCCAAAATTTCAGCAGGCAAGCTTGGCGTGACCTCTTTTATGTTGCGCCCGAGATGATCTATCATAGCCCGAACCCGTCCCCACGTGGTCTCAAAAAGGAGTATATCTCCTCTCCTTAGGGTCCCTTGTTGGACTATCACCGTCGCCACCGGACCTTTGCCTTTATCTAATTGTGCTTCTATGACAACCCCCTCTGGATTTGCTTCGTAGTCAGCGACCAGTTCGTTCATTTCTGCAACGAGGAGTATCATTTCAAGAAGTTCGTCTACGTTGAGCCCCGTTTTTGCGGATATCTCAACCATGATGGTGTCCCCGCCCCACTCTTCAGGGATAAGGCCGAGATCTGCAAGTTGTTGTTTTACCCTATCGGGCTTTGCGTTTGGTTTGTCGATCTTGTTTATAGCTACTACTATAGGCACATTTGCTGCCTTAGCATGATTTAATGCTTCAACGGTCTGTGGCATAACTCCATCATCTGCAGCCACTATAAGTATTACTATGTCGGTAACTTGCGCCCCTCTGGCACGCATAGACGTAAATGCTTCATGCCCCGGAGTATCCAAAAAAACTATTTTTTTGCTGTTGTGTTCAACGACAGAAGCTCCTATGTGTTGTGTTATACCTCCTGCCTCTTTTGCGGTGACGTTGGTCTTTCTTATGTAGTCCAAAAGTGTCGTCTTGCCGTGATCCACATGGCCCATAACCGTGACTATAGGGGGCCGTGGCAATAATTTTTTGGGAGGTTCCTGTTGTCTTTTTCTCTCAGATTGTATTGCCACTTCCTTTTTCTCTTCATCAGACACCTCTGCTTCGACAGGAACTATCGATAAAACCACATTAAATGCTTTGCCGATTGCCTTAGCTATTTCATCATTCACTATCGCGCTAGCAGGAACCATGAAACCTGCCGTTATAAGCTCTTTTACCACCAAATTAACGGGCTTTCCCAAAATTTTTGCGACCCTTTCAATTGTAGAGCCTTCATCGATCCTTATAACTTCCTTTGCAGTTACAGTAGCTTCTTTTGAATCGCCATGTTTTGCTTCCTTGTCTTCCCGCAACGTTTCCTCAACTATTTGTGCAATATCTGTATCTATGGAGCTCATATGGCTCTTTGCCTCCACCCCTAAGTCTTGTAAAATTTCAAGCAGATTTTTATTTTCGATGTTTAACATCTTTGCCAATTCATATATCCTTATCTTTCTTTTTCCCAAATGCCATTCCCCCCCTTGAAAATCATTGGCCGGCATTTCCTGATTCGCCAATCTTTTGCGACAACTCCTCATAGATTTCCGCCGGAACTTTTGTCCTCAAAGCTTTGGACAGAATGTCCTTTTTCTTTGCCTGTTCAATGCAATTTTGATCGCTACAGACGTAGGCTCCCCTTCCCTGGCCCTTGCCGGTAGGATCGACATAAACGTGCCCTTCGGGGGATCGTACGACTCTAATGAGCTCTTTCTTTGGTTTTTCTGTTTTGCACGCCACACAGGTCCGAGGACGCCTTTTCGTCATCATTCCTCTTTTTCCCATTCTTTGGGCAATTCCCCCTTAATTATATCCTCGAATAGATCTTGAAGTGTTGGAAGTCGGTCCGGCTCCATTACATTTATATCTATCTTCCATCCTGTAAGTTTGGCCGCCAGCCTAACGTTCTGCCCTCCCTTCCCGATGGCCAAGGATAACTGATCGGGCCTTACGTAAACGTTGACTGCCTTATCCTCATCGAGCCTCGGCTCTATTTTGACTACTTTTGCAGGCGAAAGTGCGTTTTTGATATATGCTATTGGGTCGTTACTCCAAATAATAACATCAATTCGCTCGCCCGCAAGTTCGTCGCTGATAGCTTTAATTCTATTTCCCTTAGTGCCAATACAGGCACCTACCGGATCGACGTTTGGGTCCAAGGTGGTCACGGCAACTTTGCTTCTTACCCCCGCTTCCCTTGCGATGTTTTTGATATCTATTACGCCTTCCTTTATTTCCGGGACTTCCAATTCAAGAAGGCTCTTCAAAAGCCCAGGATGAGATCTTGACAATACTATTCGAGGACCTTTGGAAGTTTTGCGCACATCCAATACATAAAATTTCTTTCTGTCTCCCGGCCGATACGACTCCGTAGGAATTCTCTCCTCGCGCGGAAGCATGGCATCTATCTTATCTCCTATGCGCACTAAAGCCTGGCCGCCTTCGTCCCTGAAGACCACTCCGGTGACAATCTCTCCCACTTTTCCCGAAAAGTCGTTGTAAATGATCTGCCTTTCGGCATCTTTTAACCTTTGAGTTATAACCTGTCTGGCCGTCTGAGCCGCAATCCTGCCAAAATCCCGGGGGGATACCTCTATTTTGACCATCTCCCCTTCTTTCGCATCATCTAACCCCATAGATTGAGCTTCTTCTACGGAAATTTCAAAGGCAGGATTTCTAACCGAATCTACTACCTCTTTTATTTCATAGATCTTTATAATTCCGTTATCCGAATCGAGTTCTACCTCGACATTTGAATTGGTCCCTTTATATTTTTTATATGCCGAAACCAGGGCTGCCTCTATGCTGGAAATTATTACTTGGAGAGGCAATCCTTTTTCGGTTTCTATTTGTTTTAAAGCTCTCATGAAATCTCGTCCCAACTCCATCTCAACCATCTCCCTCTTTAATACGATTACTCGCCGTCATCAATTTCTGGCACTAATCTTGCCTTTGATATGTTCTGAAAGGGAATTAATATTTCCGTTCCGTCATCCAGCCCTAATTTGATATCGTTATTAGCTAATATTTCGATAATTTTTCCTTTAAAATTTCTGCGCGATCCAACGGGATCATGAGTTTTTATACGCACTGTTTTGCCAACGTAATTTTTGAAGTCTTTTATATAAAATAGAGGGGCGTCCAGTCCGGGAGAACTTACTTCCAGATAGTACCTCCCTCCGAAGATTTCTTCTCTGGAATCCAAAAATTTATCGACTTTTCTCGACACGGTTTCGCAATCCTTAACGTTTATTCCTCCGAGTGTATTGATATAAATCCTTAAAACCATTCTTCCCTGTTCGTGGACCAATTCCATTCCCACAAAGTCATATCCCAATCCTTCTATTATTTCCCTTATTTCGTTTTCTATTGACATCAATTCGTCATTCTTACGTTGCATTGCCCTTATTCCCCCAAAAGTAAATTAACGAGGCGTTTTTGCTTTAAAAAAAGAAGAGTGGGATTTGCCCACTCTCCAAAAGATATGCCTCAAAGCCCGTTGTGTATTGAATTTTATCATCGACAGAATTTATTTTCAAGCACTACACGTAACACACAGGCTTTAAAAAGCTGCCAAATAAGGATAACTACTTGGCGACGGCGTCTTTCAGCATCTTCCCTGCTCTAAAAGCGGGAACTTTTTTCTCGGGGATCTCTATGATCTCCTCCGGATTTTGTGGGTTGCGGCCCTTTCTTGCAGCTCTATTGCGCACCTCGAAGGTACCAAAACCCATGATTTGAACCTCTTCCCCCTTAGATAGGGCATCCACTACAGATTTGATAAAGGCATCGACTGCGACAGCTGCGTCTTTCTTGCTCATTCCCGTAGCTTTCGCCACTTCACTAACGATGTCGCTTTTTGTCATTTCCTACACCCCCTTTGATTTATAAAAAATACATCTCGACAATAATTATCAACGCTTTAATTGCTGTGGTCAAGCGAGTTTTCGCCTGTTTTTCCAAAAAACCCTGATTGGGACTCCTCTAAAATCACCGATCTTTACAAGTTCATTTATAACTTTTCGTTCAAATGGTTTATCGACCAGATTTTTATCGTTTACGAAAAAGAGAAAAGACGGCGGTGCCGTTCCAACTTGTGTCACGTAAAATATCTTTAAAAACCTCCCCTTTCCATCCGAAGGAAGCCTTTGGAAAGATATTATATCTCGAATTATATTATTTAAGTTTGAAGTAGAAATCCTGGTCTGCCAACGAGTGTAAACCTCTCCGCAGACATTAAAAATTTTAAAAAGATTTCTTTTTGATAGAGCTGATATAGTGACTATAGGGGCGTCATTTATAAAATACAGCTGATCTTTAACATCTTTTATGATATTATCTCCCAATTTTGGTTGCCCCTCCGGCAACAGATCCCATTTATTGATCGCAACGGCAATCCCTTTGCCCTTTTCCAGAGCGATGCCGGCTATACGCTTATCCTGATCAGTGACTAGTTCCGTTACATCCAAAACGAGCAAAACTACATCGGATCTGTCGATTGCACGTTCCGCCCTAAGGAGAGAATAAAACTCTATATCATCTTTAAGCCTGCTTTTCTTTCGCAATCCTGCGGTATCGATGAGCAGATATTTTTTTCCTCCAAAAGTAATTTCCGTATCAATAGGGTCTCTTGTAGTTCCCGGTAAATTACTGACTATTGCTCTCTCTTCCCCGATCATAGAATTGAAGATACTGGATTTACCAACGTTAGGCCTTCCTACTATTGATATTTTTATTGTTTCGCCGTCCTCTTGAAAAGAGACTTCGCTTTCTATATACATAACAACTTTATCAAGCAAATCCTGGATGTTTCTGTTGTGTTCTGCGCTTACTCCAACCACATCCTCAAAACCCAAAGCGAAAGCTTCGTATAGGAGAGGTTCATGCATGGGTTCGTCTATCTTGTTGACGGCCACAATCACCCTGCGATTACTTCGCCGAAGGATCTCGGCTATCCTGAAATCAAGGGGTAATATTCCCTCTCTACCATCGACAACAAATATGATGACGCTGGCTTCTTCTATAGCTCGGTCTATTTGCTTTCCCACCATATCAAAAAGCGGTTCATCTTCGTTGGGAAACCCTCCCGTATCTACAAGATAAAAACTCTTCCCTGCCCATTCTACTTGGGCGTAGAGCCTGTCCCTAGTTACACCGGGGATATCGTCAACTATCGCCATACGCTTCTGTATGAGCCTGTTAAAGAGTGTAGATTTGCCTACGTTAGCTCTTCCGATTATCGCAACTACATTAGTATTCCTGTCCATTTTTACTCACCGCTTTTGCCCTTATTAGTCTCTCCAAATTCTTATCTTTGGGAATCCGATTTTAGAACGCGAGATATGGAAGTATGGTTCCAACAGCTCTCTAAGAACTCTTACATCTTTCACTTTGACCCATATTATGCCTTTATCAGCTATTGGCTTATACACGGCAAATCCGGATTTGTCAAGTAACAGAAAGATCTCTTCGATTACTTTTACCGGAGCAGATATTTCGATCAACAGGGTGAAAGGGGGGAAATTAAGCTCATACCTCTCTTTGAGTTCATCCTCCCAAAAAAAGTTCCATCCATCTTTCAGTCCCCTTTGCCAACCATGATATGGCCTTCTGGACTGAATTATAACTTCTCTGCTTTTGGGATTAATACCTCTGAAGCGTGATTCCCACATCATGCTGAATGCCATAAATCGAGCGTTATAATTTGGCCTCCACGTTTCGGCATCAGCATCGATCCATCCTATTAAACCTACATTGCAATCATCGCAAAGAGAAAGAGCCAACCTAGAGCCAACAACAAGACCGCCTTTTCCTATTTCTTGCAACATTGCAGTTTTACGTTTTTTTCCACTTTTCTCCTTGTACCACATATAAACCGATGTTACGTCCCCAGCCAAAGCTTGAGCTATTCCATGAAGCGCCTCCAGACCCGGACGTTTACCAGTCAAAAGCCTAGACATGCAGGATGGACATATCGTAGGCATTTCATATCTTTTTCCGCAAAAGGGACATATTACAATATTTTCGCTGATCCTGCAAATACTGCCGCAATGACTACAGGCAAAGGTCCAGCCACACTCCTCGCAGGATATCTCTCCGGCATAGCCTTTGCGGTCCAAAATCCACATCGCAACTTCTCCGCGGTTTACAACTTCTAAGGATGATTTTAAAAGAGACGAGCTAATGGGAAGGCCTTGAGAAATCCCCGGAATAATAATTTTATTCGCAGTCTTTATGTTTACGAATCGAATCTGTTCTTTAACATTTTTGCTTAATTTTGGCTTTTTTAGTAAATACAATCGGGATGATGGCAGCCTGCCTCCCAAGATTAGCTTCGCCTTCCACATTTGAGCTCTTTTGGCTGCTACATGGCGTAAGGATAAATTAGGATATCGGGCTAAATTGTAGGAAAAGCTGGCATCTTCCTCCACTACAATGAACTTAATTGGGGTTAATGGAGCGAAGAGCAACCCCACTGACCCCACCAAGAAAGACACTTCGCCCCGCCTAGCCTTTAGCCACGCTTCAAAGGCTTTTTTGCCCCCGCCGGATGGCCATAACAGGCCTTGCTTTTTAATGTCTTCTGGAAGGTCATTCCAAAAAGTTCTGGCCACCGATTCCTCGGGAAAGAAGACGAGACCGCATTTGCCTTCGCCGATTGTTTCCCTGTAGCGTCCATATCTTTCATTATCGTATACCTCGTAAAAGCAATATTCGCTGTAGCCTTCTTTCGGCGGGTTAAAAACAAGGGGAGGAATATCATTCACTTTACTACCCTCGATGATGGGAGTAGGGCACATTAATTTTAATATCTCACCTTGGCTGCATAGATATTGTCGGGATATCCACTCGCTTAAGCTCCACAGTTCTTGCCCCAAAAGAGGCACATCGTCCAATATCTCAATTACCTCTTTTACCTCGTAATCAATCTTATTTTCGATATTTTCTTTTATCGCTGAAAGAAATCCCAATCTCTTGCTGTCTCGCGAACCCATGGGGACCAGAACTCTGCTGCCAATTTTCGCGGGTGCCGATATTTTGTAAGTTAATGAATGCCACCAAACACCAGGCACAAGAACATCGGCATACATTTCTATGATAAAAACTCCGCCTCAACGATATCCCATAGGCCCCATGCAACCTCTTCCTTTGAACCTTCGAGCCTCGAGGTGCGTCCTGTCTTGCATATGACCGTTACGGAATTGGTATCCGATTCGAATCCGCTTCCCCTGGCTGTGATATCATTGGCGACTATCATGTCCATATTTTTTTTGTTGAGCTTTGAAAGTGCGTTTTCTACTACTTCCGTCGATTCGGCTGCAAATCCAACCAGAATTTGCCCTTGTCTCTTTCTTTTCCCCACTTCCGCCGCAATATCGGGGTTTTCTTCTAAGATTACCTCTAGGTGGCCCCTGCCTTCGCGTTTAAGCTTTTGATCTAAAGTATGAGCAAATCTATAGTCACCTACAGCTGCTGCCTTTACTACTATATCCGCGCCATCACTCTCTTTTAATACGGCATCGTACATCTCTTGGGCAGTGGTAACGTCTATTGTTCTTACACCAAAAGGAGGCTCGAGATATGTAGGGCCTTTTATCAACGTGACATCGGCACCCCTATACCATGCCGTCCTTGCTACAGCGTAACCCATCTTACCGGAGCTTGGATTGCTGATAAACCTGACGGGGTCCATGAATTCCCTGGTAGGCCCTGAGGTCACAATTATCTTTTTGCCAATTAAATCTCTCTTAGGGGACAATACCCTCCACAAAATTTCGAGTATGACTTCTTTTTTTGGGAGCCTCCCTTTGCCCTCATATCCACAAGCCAAGAACCCTTCTTCAGGCGGTATCACGATGTAGCCAAGTTCACCTGACATCTTAACATGACGCTGAGTTGCGGGATGTTCCCACATATGAATGTTCATGGCAGGAAAAATTACTACCGGTGCTCTCGTTGCAAGCATGGTAGCCCCTAAAAGGGTTTCTGCTTCTCCGAAGGCAGCTCTCCTGATCACATTAGCTGTTGCCGGCGCAATGATGAAGACTTCCGCCCAATCGGCCAAAGATATGTGGGGTATTTTCCACCCACGTTGATCGCTTAAGAAGTCCTCCTCCATCCAGGTTTTTTTGCCCGTCAATGTGGAGAGGGACAAGGGTGTCACAAAAGAAGAGGCAGATCGAGTCATTATTACCTCGATATCGCTTTTATACTTCATTAACGTGCTAACAACATCAGGAATCTTGTATGCCGATATACCCCCCGAAATACCAAAGAGAACCTTCCTGTTGGTCTTCCATTCGAGCATGATTTTCCCCTTTTAAATTATTTGGTTATTTTTTGTTTTTACAATAAATGCGACCTTACCCTCTTTAATTTCTTCTATGGCCGTATTTATTGGCTTATCTCTATCTCCGCCAAAGAGACGCTTCGAAGCGTCCTCGCTAAGAGCTCTGGCCCTTTTTGCGATCAGCATGGTTAAAACATATTTATTCGGTATATTGTATTTTTTCATGATCTGATTTACATCAATATATATCATTTCTTCTAGCCTCCCTTCCTGTAGCTTTTTATTAACCTGACAATCTCTTCTGCAGCACGATTTACATCATCGTTTATTATCGCATGGTCGTACAAGCCTGCCAATTTCATCTCCCACGCTGCGTTATTTAACCTGGTGCGCAGAGATTCCTCGTTCTCTGTGCCACGGGATATAAGCCTTTCCCTTAAAGCCTCCTCTGACGGGGGTAGTATAAATATCAATACTGCTTCCGGGAATACCTTTTTCACATTTAGAGCTCCCTGGACATCTATCTCGAGGATGACATCTTTTCCCTCTTCCAGGTTCTTCAAAACCTCTTTTTTAGGAGTTCCGTAGTAATTCCCGTGGACAAGGGCCCACTCTAAAAAATCTCCCGACCTTTTTCTCTTTTCAAATTCCTCGGCCTCGACGAAACAATAATCTACGCCGTCTTGCTCCCCCTCCCTTGGTTGACGCGTCGTGCACGATATGGAATAGACCAAATCGGAGAGCCTTTTAAAAAGCTCCCTTCGTATGGTCCCTTTTCCTGCCCCGCTGGGCCCGGAAATTACGAAGAGATGCCCTTTTTCCCTTTTGCCATTTACATTGCTATATTTCGTCATTTTGTGCAATTCCCTCGAAACGATGAGCTATTGTCTCAGGCTGTATAGCCGAGAGTATCACATGATTACTGTCGGTTAATATGACTGCCCTTGTTTTCCGGCCCTGAGTGGCGTCTATAAGCTGTCCCCGTTCCTTTGCTTCGTCTTTGAGCCTTTTAACGGGCGAGGAATCGGGATGAATGATTGCGATTATCCTGTTAGCTACGACTACATTTCCAAATCCTATGTGAACTAATTTATACATGTAAGATCGACCCTCATTCAACGTTTTGGATTTGCTCTCTCATTTGCTCCAACAAGCACTTGCTTTCAACGACATGCCAACGAATTTTGGCGTTTTTCACTTTAGAAGCTATTGTATTGATCTCCCTCAACATCTCCTGCAACAAAAAGTTAAGTTTTTTGCCCTCCGAAACATTCGATTTAAGCGTTTCGCGAAACTTTTCAATGTGAAACTTGCTTCTCGTGATTTCTTCTTTTATGTCCCACTTATCTGCTAAATGTGCTACGGCTTCAAAATGAGATGGGTCGTCCTCTAAGGCAATGTTTGAAACTAATAAATTTATTTTACTCTTTAGTTCCAGAAGCTCCTCTTCAAATGCAACGTCCCACTCCCCAGCTATCTCATCTACCAACTTTTCAAATTTATCAAGAGATTCGTTTACAAAAGAGGATATGTGTTCACCCTCGCCCTTTCTCATTTCGTTCCAATCAGACAAAGCTTTATCCAGCAAGGCTATAGCGTCCTTATTTATTTGTTCGTAAAGATCCAATATTCTTCCTTCGGGTTGTTCTAGGACGCCGGGCAAATCGAGGAGAAGTTCGAGCTGTATTTCTTCCAGGAGCTTTAACTTACCGTGGATTGACATTAATTCCTCGAAATAATTCCCGAGAACCTTGCCGTTAATGCTTGCCATTTTCAGTTCTGGGGCAAAAGTTGAATATAGGGTAACGATTACCTTTCCTCTTACATAACGATTTTTAAGTTCCTCTCTTAAAGAGTTCTCCAACATGGAAAGCTCCTTTGGACAACGAACAATTATATCTTTGTATCTGGAGTTGACGCTATAAACGTCTATACGCAATGTACCCCAGTCGAAGGTATCATAGGCACTACCAACCCCTGTCATGCTTATCAGCAAAGAGGCTCCCTCCATTCAATGTGCATTGTCATTATATAAGCATTTAATCATGCTAACTTATAAGTATCTGTAAACAACTTTACATCGGAATCAATATGAGACAAAGAAGATTCTATTCTTTTTAAAAGCGTCGATATGTTTATATTTTTGAGCGCACTTACAGGCACTGCCTCAAACCCCGAAGGCAAGGACAACCGCTCAAGTAATGATTGTAACTGATCTTTTTCTATCATATCAATCTTATTTACTACTATAATCCTCGGTATGGAGGCTGCCCCTATTTGTTTTAAGGTCTCCTCTACGACGGTTAAGGATTCCAGTGGATCTTTGTCAAGGGGATCTATGACGACCAATAGTAAGTTTGCTTCATTTACTTCTTCTAGTGTCGCTCGAAAGGCGGCAACCAACTCTACCGGCAGTTTGCGAATGAAGCCGACAGTATCGGCAAAAAGGACATGCTTGCCTCCGGGAAGTTTTACTCTCCTTACCTTGGGATCTAAAGTAGCAAAAAGCTTATCTGCGCAGTATATTTCATCGTCGTGACTCAATGCTCTAAGAAGGGTGGATTTGCCGCTGTTCGTATAACCTACAATGGCAACTGTAGAAATATTGCTCCTTTTTCGCCTCTTTCTGGAGTTGCAACGTCTTTTGCGCACCTGTTCGAGCTTGCGCTGAAGCGATACAACTTTCCGTTCCAGCTTGCGACGATGTCTTTCGAACTCTGTTTCACCTGGGCCTCTTGTGCCAATACCTCCCCCTGTTTGAGACATTTGTTTACCCAGACCTTTTAATATTGGAATTTCATATTTACACATAGCCAGTTCCACTTGAAGTTTGGCCTCAGCGGAATGCGCTCTTGATTCAAATATTTTCATAATGACAAAGGGCCTGTCCCACACTTCAACGCCCAAGAGAGAGCGCAAATTGTGCAATTGCGTGGGCAGTAAAGAGTCGTTGCACACAACGATATTAACCCCGAGAAGATTTATCAACTCCCTTGCTTCTAAAACCTTTCCCTTTCCCAAAAAAGTTGCAGGATCGGGAGATATCCGCTTTTGATCGATCCTGCCTACGACTTTTATGTTTAAATTGGCAAGAAGCAGTGCCAGTTCATCGGCAAGTATATCAGGGTCTTCGTCGCTTCTTTGTCTATCTAAGCAAAGAAGCAGGGCCTTATTATATCTATTTTCCAAGTTCGTACATCATCTCCTCCATCTGTTTTTCCAACTGCAAGAGCAAATGGAAGCGTTTCTGCTTGTCCTTCATATCCGTTGGCAAATCCAAGGGGTCGATTAGCTTTCCAAACAGGACCTCTATCTTCTTTGGTTTTGGGAAGGAGGTACCTCGAGGCATTGCCTCGAATGATCCTTTAACGTATACTGGTAAAATAGGAGCTTTTGAGTGTAAGGCCAACATGGCCACTCCACCCTCAAGGGGTTGTAGCTTTCCGTCTAATGACCTGCTTCCTTCGGGAAATATCAATACATCTTCTCCACTGAGCAAAATATCTAGCATGGTTCTCAATACGACCCCGGCTTTAAGCTCATCTTGCCTTGAAACGGGAATTGCTCCAAGGTGCCTTATGATAAAGCTTAAGAAAGGCACTTTAAATAGCTCTTCCTTTGCCAGGTAACTCAACTTCCTTGGATAGGCCACGCCCACGATTACCGGATCCAAATTGCTATTGTGATTCGAAGCCACGATAACAGCCCTCCCTTCGGGGAGAAGGGGAGCGTTATTGATGCTGAGTCTATTGTATAAAGCCAAAAACACTCTACACAGACATTTGGAGAAGGCATAAAAAAGGGGGCTGCGCTTAACAGTCACGCTCTTTCACCTTTAAAACGCACTCTTTTATCAGGTTTTTAACAGCTTCTACGACCTCTTCCAGTGTTAAGTCGCTTGTATCCAATATTATCGCGTCCTCTGCGGGCAACAGAGGGGATAACTTCCTTTTGCTGTCCAACTCGTCCCTTTGAATGATTTGATAATATACATCATCGTAGGATATTTCTACCCCTCGTTCTGCCAGTTCTTTCCATCGCCTTGCCGCTCGCGTCCTAGCATTGGCCTTCAGAAAGATCTTTAGATCAGCATTGGGAAAGACAACCGTTCCCATATCTCTTCCTTCAGCTATCAAATTCTGTCTATCCCCTAGCTTTCTTTGAATAGAAAGAAGCCGGTGCCTGACTACCGGCAAGGAAGAATAAAAAGAGACAACTTCATCCACTTTAGGAGAGCGTATTTCCCCCGTAACGTCGGCACCGTTCACGAAAATACGCTGCTGATAGTCGATTTGAATTGTCAGTTTCTCGAGCTCCACTTCAATTTTTGCAACATCATCCGAAGAGATACACTTTTGAGATAAATAGAGAGACACAGCTCTGTATATTGCCCCGGAATCAAGATAGGCAAACCCCAATTCTTCGGCAACCCTTCGAGCGACGCTGCTTTTTCCTGAACCCGCAGGACCATCTATGGCTATTATTATCGTTTTACCGCTCTTCATATGATCTCCTCTGATCTTATTTCTTCGTCCAATTGATATAGTATGTTAACTGCCTCAGACATCAGAAGCTCAATTTCGTCCTTTAATTGCAGCCTTTCTAACGATTTTTCCGACATATAATGCTGGAGACCGTCAGCACCCAGTCCAAATCCCAACATAAGACATATAGAATTGGATGCATGCACGACATCGACAACAGGCCTATAGGAGGCCTTCTCGTCCGGCAAATCATCTGGTGTATGGTGATATCGAGCGGCCAAAGCGTATACTTCCGGCAAAGCCCATTGATCTATTATTATTTCGCCTATTTCGGCGTGATCGAATCCTAAAACTTCCCTCTCTGCTTGAGTAAAGGGGACAGCCTCTTCTTCTACCATCTTGCTTATTATCGAATATCCGTATCTGACGTATTCGTTGAGAACTATTTTCCCTATGTCGTGCAACAATCCGGCAAGGTACAATTCCTCCAGATCCAATCCACCCACCTTCTCACCAATATAGCGGGAAAGGTATGCCACACCCAACGAATGACGCCACAACTCGCCCTTATCGAGAGCATATCCCTTTTGCGATCCCGACATATAGGGATAAATACTAGCTGCCAAAACTATGCTTCTAAGGGTTTTATATCCCAATATGGCAACAGCTTCGGTTACACTGGTAATTGTCCTTGGAATCCCGTAATAGGCAGAATTGGCCAGACGTAAGACACGAACGACCAACCCCTGATCCTTTGAGAGAGTGTTGGCCACGTCGGAGGCACTGCTTCTTTCGTCATCTAACTTCTTGAGTGTTAAAAGCACAAACTGAGGCAGGGATGGAATATCTTTTACCTTTTTGAGTATGCGTTTTTTTACTATTTCCCTCGGACTTCCATCTGTTGGCATATCCTGTCCCCCATATCTTAACTGGATTGATTTAAACTACGCCCCCATTGCAAATCATTTTTAATAATTTATCTTTACCGAACTTCAAAAAACAACCTTCATCTAATGTTTTAAGCTCCAGGCGGCCTATCTTTATCCTGACCAATTCGACGACCTTATATCCGAGACATTCGGCCATTCTCCTAATTTCACGCTTCTTGCCTTCGTAAATCTCTATTACGCACCATTTATCCGAGAGTATTTTAACATCTTTTGGTTTTATTAATCTATCGTCGAGATAAACTCCCTTACGCCATTTTTCCAAATCGCCTGAAGTCATAGGCTTATTAAGCATTACACGATATGTCTTGGTTATGCCGTTCCTAGGATGTATTATATCTTGGGCGAAATCACCGTCGTTCGTTAATATCAATAGTCCACTGCTGTTTTTGTCCAACCTTCCAACAGGAAAAAGGCGATACCCTATAAAATCTTTGGGAAGAAGGTCTATGACCGTAGTATATCTTGAATCCACAACGGCACAAACGCAATTGCGTGGCTTATTCATAACCAAATAGAGATTCCTTAAAGGAGCTACGATTTTCCCATCTACTTCCACATTATAACTTGTATTGACCATGATCCAGGGACCTGCAGCGATCTCTCCGTCCACTTTAACCCTTCCGCTTACGATTAGAGCCTCTGCCTTTCTCCTGGAACCCAAGCCACACATGGCAAGGTACTTATTTAACCTTATTGGTTTATCATAATGTAAATTAGCATCAGCTGTTATTTCCTTCATTTTTCAATTCCTCTTCAGTGGGCAATTCGCTAAGGGAATTGATCCCAAAGACCTCCAAAAATTCCTGAGTTGTTCTGTATAGCAAGGGAGATCCTGTCCCCTTTTTGCGGCCTGCCACTTTGATCAACCCCGTTGATAATAGGGTTTCCAGAACTTTATCGCTTCTTACGCCCCTTATTTCTTCTATCTCGGTCCTGGTGATAGGTTGTTTATAAGCAATTATCGCAAGCGTCTCCATTGCGGCTTTGCTCAAACGAAGCTTATAACCATAGGAGTTGTTATACTCCTCTATCACATCTTTCAGATCGCCGGCCGTTGCCATCTGCCATCCCCCGGCCACATTTATAAGGGTAAGACCGTGGTGAGATTTGTAATGTTCTTTGATGTCATTTAATCTTTCCTCGACAATTTTAACGTCGACTCCAAGTGCATTGGAAATGTCTGCAGATTTCACCGGTTCCGACGATACAAATAAAATAGCTTCCACTTTTCTTGCAAGCTCATCCATTGCATTCCTTGAGTCGGACATGTATATCTCCAAAATGCTGTCTTTGTTTTAAGTAAATAATACCAATACGGGCAAGTTCTAGCAATGCTATGATAGTGCTTACAACAAAGCTTTTATCCCTTTCCCCTTTAAGCAACTCATTCAGCGTCAATTCCTTATATTCGAGCAAAGAATTTTTGATGTCCTCCATCCTGGCCTCAATTGAATATCCTTGATTTTCTTCTATAGATATAGAGATAATGTCTTCCTCGGGCGAATTTACCTTAAAACTGAAGTTATTTATCAATCCCCACCAAAGAGAGGCCAAAAAATAAAGGTCACCGACTTCATAAAAAGGTCTTGTTTCTCCTAGCTGTCTCGTAAAATATTTGGAGCGCCGGTAGTGTAAAACCTCCAAATAAATTGCCGCCAACTGGAAATGATGAAGTTTTTCGTTGGGTTCATCTTGATCATCCGATATGACATCCTCTTCCCCCTCGCATTTGAACACAGGGCGAGGAAAGATGGCACGGACTTTGGACAAAACTAAAGCGGCTGCCTGTGCCAAAAAATCAGCTACATCGCTTAAAGAAAAGTTTTCCGATCTAAGCAAATATGCAGCGTAAATTTTTATAACCTCGCTTACGCTGACGTTTGAAGCTTCAACTTCCCTACTTTCAAGTAAACGAATCAAGTTGTTTATAGTATCACTAAAATTATTATAATCTTCTACTCCGGCAGCCACTTGGTCCTCCTATTGCGGGGATCGCTTTATCTTCTACAGGATGAAGCCTACGGCACTTTTTACTTCTTCGATAGTCTTATCTGCCACATTCGAAGCTCTCTCGGCTCCCTCCCGCAAAATATCCATCATCTCAAGCCCATGTTCTTCATAATATTTTCTTCTCTTCTGAATTGGTTCGAGTTTGAACCTGATCCATTCCATTAATACCTTTTTGCAATCTATGCAGCCAATCCCTGCAGATCGACATCCATGGGCAAGCTCTCTTTTTTTCTCCTCGTCCTGGGTGAATATTTTGTGCAAATGCCATACAGGGCATTTCTCTGGCTCTCCGGGATCCGACCTTCTCATCCGAGCGGGGTCTGTCATCATAGTTCTGATTTTGTCCCACATCTCGTTTAAATCCTCTGAAATGAAAAGGGCATTATTGTAAGACTTGCTCATCTTTCTGCCATCGATGCCTGGGACTCGGGGCGTTGGGGTGAGCAATATCTCCGGCTCTGGAAATACCTCTTCAAAAGTACTATTGAATTTTCTCGCCAACTCTTTGGCAATTTCTAGATGTATTGATTGATCTTCACCCACGGGGACTTTTGTTGCTTTATACAATAATATATCGGCCGCCATTAACACCGGATACCCAAGAAATCCATAGGTTTGAAGGTCTTTATCTGCAATGTTTTCGAGTTGTTCTTTATATATGGGGTTTCTTTCAAGCCTTCCAAGGGGAGCGATCATCGATAAAGCAAGATGAAGCTCGGCATGACCACTAACATGGGACTGTTGAAAGATCACCGCCTTTTCGGGATCTAAGCCGACGGCAAGCCAATCCAGAAGAATTTCCCGGCAATAATCTTTAATTTTTGAGCTGTTCATGTATTCCGACATCAAGGCATGCCAATCGACGATACAGTAATAACACTCAAATTCGTCCTGAAGCTTCAACCAATTGGACAGGGCTCCTGCTAGATGGCCAAGATGCAATTTTCCGGTCGGACGCATGCCGCTAAACACGCATTCTTTCATTGTATGTATCACCCCATTATCAATATATTTCTCATACCAATTTTATAAATATATTACAAAGGCATCGTCTGTATTTTATTCTATACAGATAATCTTTGGGTCATCGTAAGCTTTAATCTCCGTCAGATCGTATACCCTTATTTCCGGAAGTTGCTTTAATTTCTCCATAAATTTTGACAATCCGCCTCGCTCCATCTGTCCGTGATCGACGATTGCCAGGGTTAAATATCTCTGGGCCTCGGCTATTTGATGGTACTTCATATCAGCAGTTATATAAATATCAGCTCCTACATTAAAAGCATTGACCCAAAATTCTCCACCCGATCCGCCACAGAGGGCGACTTTTTTAAACCTTACCCTTTGCCCGTAAAAGGCTATCCAGGAAACATTCCAAGCCCTGGCCATCAGCTCTGCCAATTCATCCTTTGAAACTTCGGCTTCAAAATGTCCCCATGCCCCCAGTCCAAAGGCGTTTTCTTGGAAATCGATCAATGGCTTATAGTCATGAATTTTAAGGGATTCAGCTAGGGTAACATTTATGCCATTATATGACATATCGAGATTTGTATGAGCTGAAATTACATTCATTCCATAATGTGCAGATTTGTAAAATAGAGAGGCGCTGTAGTTTGAAACATCCCATTTCTTCATTGGAGAAATGATGGGGGGATGGTGGGTAATAATTACATTGACGCCCAAATCGCGAGCTTTATCTATGACCTCCGGCGTCAAATCCAAAGCAAGTGCCAGGCCATCGACCTTGCAAGACAGATCACCTATAACCAGTCCCGAGTTATCCCACTCTTCCTGCACATTGAAAGGAGCTATCTTGTCTACGGCTGCCAAGATGTCCTCAACGACATAGGGCATAAAAACATCTCCTTGCATAGGTGGTTGTAATTAACAGAAAAAGCCACCTCTTCGGTGGCTTTTGTTGGCTTTTGGTGGGCCCACCTGGACTCGAACCAGGAACCTTCCGGTTATGAGCCGGTGGCTCTGACCTGTTGAGCTATGGGCCCGCCCGCTTGAGCATTTATGATTATAACTACGAGTTTCGTTTAGGGCAAGTAGTAGGTCGTATTTTTTATTAAAAATTTACCTACTTTTCAACGGTTATGCAGCTGACAGGACAGCTTTCTGCTGCTTCCATGGCACATTCAGCACCGCTGGGCTTCACCACCTTGGCTTTGCCTAGTTCTTCGTCCAGCTCGAAGACCTCCGGACACACCTGGGAACAAACACCGCATCCAATACAAAGTTCCTGATCCAGTTCCACCTTCATGTAATTCCACCCCCTTTGGCACATACTATAGCAGCATTTTCGTTCTAATCAAATATTTTTGATCACAAAACTTTCACTAACGGTTCCCCCAAATTTTTTTCCAACATTAACAGAGCCTTATATTCTGTTATTGCTTTATTTTCAGGTAAAGCCGACACAATAAATACCCCTTTCCCCACTACAGCTGCATCGAACTCCCGCGTCATCATAATCATGCCCGCTATCGTACTGCCTCCACGCATGAAATCGTCGATGACCAAGACTTTGGAACCTTTCTTTAAATTACGAGTGCCCATGTACATGGTTCGAACATCACCTGTGCCTGAAGGAAAGTGAAGCGCCACAGCCGGACCATCACTTGGTCTGTTTCTGAATCGACAAACAGCCAGGGGAAGACCTAAAGCCTGGGCAACGAATAAGGCTATGGGTATGCCCTTGACCTCTGAAGTCATAACTACATCGGCACCTGAATCGACGAACATGGAAGCCAAGGCCCAACCTAACCACTGTGCATAATAGGGATTAAATATGATATCGCTATAGTATATTAATCCTCCAGGCAGAAATCTTTCTTCTTTGGAAAGTTCTAAAGCAATCTCTTCTAGGAATTTTACTCTGTCCTTTTCGTTGAAGGAGGGAATTAAATATGCCCCTCCTCCCCTTCCCCTATCGATGATAATTCTGCTGTAGCCTTCATCGTTTATTGCATTTGATATGATCTCAACGTCATCGCTTAACACGGTTTTTGATACCTCAAATTCTTTTGCAATATCGCTTAAAGAAAAGGATTGAGACGGATTTTTTGCCAACCTCCAAACGATCCTTGCAATGCGTTCCGGCCTGGAAATTTTCATATCAGATCACTCCAGCACAAAAGTTTTACAATCACATTCGAGCTTCGAGCTTACCAATTCTTGCGCTTTGATAGCCTCGTGCTTGTCTGTGAAAAGACAAAAAACGGAAGAACCGCTCCCGCTTAAACCCCAAGCCAGGCTATTGTTGAAAGTTGAATTGCATAGATCGAAAAATCCATCGTAAAAGTCGCTTTTTTTTCTCAAAACCGCTACGAAGTCATTTGGCAAAAACCCGATCCTTCTTTTCTTTTCAAGGTCAGCATAAAGGTTTAAAGCTTCGTATATAGCAAATGAGACGGGCACTATCTCGGCTTCGCCCCTTTTCCTGCTTTCATCGAGCTCTCTGTATGCTTCAGCAGTAGAAATTTTTATATTAGGTATGGCAAGCAATGCATATATCCCTGTGAGGGGGTCCAAAAGTTTTAACCTTTCCCCAACGCCAGTAGCCAATGCCGTCTTTGTCTTCGAGAGAAAGAAGGGGATATCAGCACCAAATTTAGCAAGTTCTGCAGGATCTAGGATTAAATCGTAAATTGTCGAAGCCCATTCTAATAAGGCAGCTCCGTTCCCGCTTCCGGCACCTATGCCGCTTCCAACGGGTAAAACTTTCCAGATATTGCATTCTATTGGAGGCAACTTTACAGATTTCGACCTCAAAAATTCGATTGCCCTTGAAATAATATTCGTCCCGGATATTTCAATATTATGGGAATTTATAATATCATCCCGATTTGATCCATTTAACCTTCTAATACCCAACCATTCGATTGGCCCAAGTTTATGGAATAACGTAGAGATTTCATGGTAGCCATCATCTCTGGGAACAAATACCCTTAAGGTAAGGTTAATTTTTATATAGCTCGGTATATATATCAATGTACTACCTCCAATCTTTGTATCGCAAATTGTCCGCCCAATTTAAGGCTTATTATAAGCTCTTCGTCTGCATTTTAGCCATTCGGATGAAAATTAGTATAGATGTTTGAAATTATATTAGATATGTCCAATGATATCAAAGAGCACACAATGGCTATTTAGCCTATTGACATTACATCTCCTTAAGCGCATCATTTTATGTTTTCTCATGCTTGCTCTGTTCCCCCTAGCGGGATAAAATAAATAAAAGAATTGTTTAAAATTATCTGTCAAGTTTTTTATTGCGCTATAGAATACGAATGTCACTTTAGCTTAAGACACGTAATGCGAATGGGTGTGGTGGGTATGCTTAAAGTTAAAAAAGTGTTAAATAATAATGCCCTTATCGCAGAACACCCTGCTTACGACGAGGTTATACTCCTGGGAAAGGGTATAGGTTTCAACAAAAAGGCAGGCGAAAGCATATCTAACGCTGATGCCGAAAAACTGTTTGTCCTCAAAAACCCTGAGGAAAGGGAGCAATACCTTCAAATGCTAAAAGAAATTGATGAAAATTTTATCGGCATCATGAACGATGCTATATCTTTCATTGAAGACAAGCTTGGCACTACATTAAATGAACACATTCATACCAGCCTTACGGATCATTTATATTTCGCCTTAAAACGCCTGAAAAACGGTGTGGAGATAAAAAATCCTTTCAGATTCGAAATTGAGCTGGCATATCCGCGAGAATACGCGGTTGCTGCTGAATTGACGGAATGGCTTGAGAAAGAGCTCAGTGTAAACATTCCCGAAGATGAGGTGGGGTTTATAACGTTGCACATCCATAGCGCCATTTCAAAGGCAAGCATAGCTAATCTAACGAAAAGAACGCAAATCGTCTCCCAATTGATTTCTATCGTGGAGAACTCGCTAAAAGTAACTTTAGATAGAAGCGATATAAATTATTCGCGCTTCATCAGACATCTTCATTTTGCTCTCGATCGAATAGAATCGGGAAAATATGTGGAAAATGCGGAGTTCTTAAAAGATGTTTTGCAGAAAGAATGTTCGTTTTGTTATT
Source organism: Acetomicrobium thermoterrenum DSM 13490 (assembly GCF_900107215.1). NCBI lineage: Bacteria > Thermotogati > Synergistota > Synergistia > Synergistales > Acetomicrobiaceae > Acetomicrobium > Acetomicrobium thermoterrenum. The sequence continues at coordinate 211,896 of NZ_FNPD01000003.1, forward strand.
CCATTGCCTGGAAAATGATAAAATATATGCAGAAGCAACTAAAGAAAAAAATTCCAGAGGCGGAATCAGTGTATTTGACATTGCATTTACAGAGATTGTATAATATAGCTCAGGCTGGAACCGCTAAAGTGTGTTAAAGCGCATTAGTTTCATTGCAGCAGGAGCTTTCATTGTCTCGTAATAAGTTACAGCATAAATAATAGATAGCTAATATACTCTTCTTGCGTGTTACTGTGTAAGCACAGGCATGAGCAAAGGAGTGTACGGTAAGTTATTGCCGTATCTCTTTTGCTCATGCCTTTTTTAATGCTCGAATCCATAGGACAGGAGGTTGTGGTAGGTGTTCAAAAAATCATTTGGACAATTGCAAAGAATAGGTCAATCGTTGATGTTGCCGGTGGCTATTTTGCCGGCGGCCGGATTGCTGCTTGCCATAGGTACCAGCATGAAAAGCCCAAACGTCGTAGCTCTCTTGCCTTTTTTGCAGAATAGCGCTTTCGCCGCCTTGGCATCGATGATGCAATCTGCGGGAGGAATAATTTTTGAAAACCTGGCTTTAATCTTTGCTTTGGGAGTTGCCGTAGGATTATCTGGGGGAGCAGGGGCTGCTGCTCTCGCAGCATCAGTAGGCTACCTGGTAATGAACGTCACTATGAGCGTGATGGGCGGAATATCATTAGATAGCGTCATATCGCAGACAAATCCGGCCTATGCCCTGGTTTTGGGCATTCCCACCCTGCAGACTGGGGTGTTCGGAGGTATCGTCGTTGGGGCTTTGGCAGCATGGTGTTATAACAGGTATTACACTATCGAGTTGCCGCCCTTTCTGGGTTTTTTCGCTGGCAAACGTTTTGTTCCTATTGTCACCGCTTTCAGCTCCTTTTTCCTTGGCATCCTAATGTTTTTTCTATGGCCTCACGTACAAGCGGGGATCAACGCCACATCGCAGTATTTAATGGGGTCAGCCTACCCTATTGCAGTGTTCTTCTTCGGGTTTGTAAAACGTTTGTTAATACCTTTCGGCCTTCACCACATCTGGCATGCTCCATTCTGGTTTGAGTTCGGTCAATACACAACCGCGGCAGGAAATATAGTGCGCGGAGACATGAATATTTTCTTTGCTCAGTTGCAAGATGGAGTAAATTTAACGGCGGGGCATTTCATGGCTGGCGAGTTTCCCGTAATGATGTTCGGCCTTCCGGCAGCGGCCTTAGCCATGTACAGATTGGCAAAACCGGAAAGCAAGAAATGGGTCGGTAGTTTAATGGCTTCCGCGGCGCTCACGTCTTTCTTGACGGGAATTACGGAACCCATAGAATTTTCCTTCCTATTTCTGTCTCCTTTGCTCTTTTTATTCCACGCAATTTTAGACGGCATATCCTTTGTGGCACTCTATTTTTTAGATATCAACATAGGCTATACTTTTTCCGGCGGAGCCATCGACTTTTTCTTATTTGGAGTGGTTCCCGGCCGTGAGCCCTGGTGGCTCGTTATTGCTGTTGGCGCTCTTTACGCGCTCCTCTATTATTCTGTTTTTACCTTTGCCATCAAAAAATTTGATCTGCCGACTCCCGGACGAGAAAAGTCCGAGGCCAAACTTAACGGGGCTTTTATCCCCACATCAACTCCAAAAACGTCAGAAACTTTGCCCTACGACGTCCTGGAGGCCCTAGGCGGTCGAGAAAACTTGACTAAACTCGATGCCTGCATTACCCGACTGCGCGTTTCAGTCAAAGATGTTTCCAAGGTAAATAAAGAAAGCCTACGAGCCTTGGGAGCTTCGGGAATTATGCAGGTAGACAAAAACCTTCAAATTATATTTGGGACCAAATCGGAAAAGATAAAAGAACAAATCGCAGACATCCTAAGGGGAGAAAGACACGAAATCTCTCCTTCGGAAGACGAACAACTTGGAGAAGGAAGCAGCATTTCGGGCAAAGATATGATAATCTCAATGCCCATGACCGGAAAACTGATGCCTATCTCCGAAGTGCCCGATAAGACCTTCTCAGAGAAAATCTTGGGTGACGGCTTCGCCATATTGCCGAAGGACGGCACCGTCGTATCTCCGGCAGACGGAAAAGTGGCTGTCTTCTTTCCCACCAAACATGCCATAGGAATTGTTGCAGACAACGGACTAGAGATGCTTATTCACGTAGGCATCGATACGGTAAAACTCAACGGAGAAGGTTTTGAGGCATTTGTCAAACAGGGAGACGTCGTCAAACGGGGACAGGTCCTCCTTAAAACAAATCTGGAGTACATCTCTAAAAATGCACCCTCTACGATATCCCCGATAGTATTCACAAATTTAAGCTCCGACGAAAGAATCGAGATAATCGAGGAAAGAGATGTGAAAATCGGGGAAACTGGTTGTGTGCGCATCATAAAGAGACAACCTGTACCTCGGGAAACGGTTAACCTATAAGCAAAGAGGTCCCTACAAGGGGCCTCTTTTATATTTGCCTGTAATGCAGATTGTCATACTATCTGGCCTTGTGGGGCATTCGATCATTGGATGACAGAAATTCCAATTCCACGTCATGCGTTAGGAGATCGGAATAGCGAAAAGAGACAGTGCTGTTTTGGGCCTTTACATACAGAGTAAATACATTCGGATAGGTCTCCATGATAACACCTTCATGTTCCTCTGTCTTTCTCCTGCCCTTGGCCTGTCGATATCTAACGCGATCACCGATGTGGGAAGCCAGTTTTTCGCGTATACAAAGTAACTTCTCAGACACCGGACATCACTCCTTAAATGTCATTTGTACATATTTTACTACATATTTCTATAAAATACAAGCAAAACAAAATTCACACATCAAATTGTTAGTATATAAAAAACTACGGCCCCCACGTTCGACATTGGAGGCCGCTGCAAGACCGCCGATCTTCAGATGTTTTAATTATTTCCTTTCGTACTTTCCAATCAATTCCCCATATGCCAATATATGGCCTTTGATCGCCTTTTCCACGGCAGACTTATGAGCCCCACTTTTAAGGTTGAGGGAAGGTATATCAAGGGCGTATACTTTGAAGTAGTACCGATGTGGTCCATGCCCCTTTGGAGGACAGGGACCGCCATACCCCAGCCGACCAAAGTCATTTACGCCAGCAACTCCTGGAGATTCGCCCTCTTCTATACCCTTTTTTTGGGGCTCTATATTGAAGAAAATTGCATGAGTAAAAGTTCCGCTAGGCGCATCCGGATCATCTACTATCAATACTAGGCTTAGCGTATTTTCCGGCACTCCCTCCCATGTCAGAGGTGGCATAATATCCTTCCCCTCACAGGTATATTTTGATGGGATGAACTCATCGTTATTGAAGGCCGGCGATGTCACTCTTATTTGCATTTCACACACCTCCGCCAAATAATCGCCTGTAGAATTTGCCATTAAATTATGTACTGGCCATAAAATTATTATACAACACAAAATATATAGCACTTTTTTCACGTTTTAATAGCCTCTTTCCTCGTTATTTTTACTCTTTTTTGTCACCGCACTCCCGCCTAAATAGGCAGCTTTCACTCTTTCGTCGCCTGCAAGTTCACTTGCAGGCCCTTCAATGCTTATCTTTCCCGTCTCGAGAATGTAGGCATAATCCGATTCGGCCAAGGCTTTTTTCGCGTTTTGTTCCACAAGTAAGATGGAGGTCCCGCTTTCTTCATGAATCTTTCTTATGGCATTAAAAATTTCCTTTACTAAAATTGGGGCTAATCCCAAGGAAGGTTCATCTAACAAAAGTAAAGTCGGCCTCGCTATCAATCCCCTCCCTATGGCAAGCATTTGTTGCTCTCCCCCGGAAAGAGTACCGGCAAGTTGGTTTTTCCTTTCGGCAAGGACAGGAAAAAGCTCAAAAATCCATTTTTTTGTCTCCTCAACTTCCTCGTCCAACAGCCGCTTTCTCGCCCCATAAGCCCCCAGGTTAAGGTTTTCTTCAACTGTCAGAGTAGAAAATACCCTTCTGCCCTCAGGAACATGCGAAATTCCTTGAAAGGCAAGATCATGGGCGGAAAGAGAGGTCATATCTTTCCCTTTATAGAAAATCTTTCCCTCTTTTAAAGGAACTATTTTGGAAATCGATTTGAGCATAGTAGATTTTCCCGCTCCATTGGCCCCTAGGACAGCTATTATCTGGCCTTCATTAAGTTTTATAGATACGCCTTTAAGAGCCGTCACGGCACCGTAGGACACTACCACGTCTTTTAAAACCAGAAGCTCTGACATCACCTACTCCTCCCTGCCAAGATATGCCTCGATGACTCTGGAGTTGTTGTAAATATCCTGTGGTCTTCCCTCTGCTATTTTTATGCCCATATCCATTGCAACTACCCAATGTGAGATACCCATGACCAAGTTCATGTCATGTTCAATGAGCAAAATAGAGAGATCCATCTCGTCCAAAAGGTTTTCAAGAAATATCATGAGGTCTTCCGTCTCTTTGTCGTTTAGGCCCGAGGACGGTTCGTCGAGGATGAGCAACTTTGGCGAAGAGGAAAGAGCTCTGGCCAACTCCAGAAGCTTTTGCTTACCGTAAGGAAGATTTTTGGCAAGTTCGTCGGAAAGGCCGGCAAGTCCTGTCTTATCAAGCCAATACATGGCAGTTTCTATGGCCCACTTTTCTTCCAATATTTGAGATTCCGTTCTCATGATCGAAGAAAATACGTAAGAATTCATTCTATGATGAAGACCGGCCATAATATTTTCAACACATGTAAGGCCAGGAAAAAGGCGTATGTTTTGAAATGTTCTCGCAATGCCAAGGCTCGCTACTTTGTGGGGCTTAAATCCCGTAATATCTTTGCCTTCGAAGTATACTTTTCCGGAGACGGGTTTATATATGCCGGTTACGACATTAAACACAGTAGTCTTTCCCGCACCGTTGGGACCTATTATACTAGTTATCTTTCCATGGCCCACAACTAAATCTAAGTCCTTTACAGCAACGAGGCCTCCAAATTTCATGGTAAGTTTGTCGGTTACCAAGATATGTTTTTCAAACGAGCTGGCTTCTCCATTAACCGATTGTTTCGCCGTTGCCCGAGTTTGGTCGACGGCAACAGGTCTTATCATTTCTTCGGCTTCTTCTGCCGATCTGACGTTTGGTATCGCAATTTCCCTCTTACGTGGCCAAAGCCCACCGGGACGAAAAATCATGGCTAAAACCAAAGCGCCTCCAAAAAAGAGCATTCTGTAGTTTGCCACTACCCTGAATATCTCAGGAAACACTGTGATAATACCAGCTCCAAGTATTGAACCGGGAATAGAACCCAACCCTCCCAACATGACAATGCAAAAGAGCATGGAGGATTCCATGAAAGTAAAAGTGTCGGGAGAAACAATCATTAGTTTGCTAGCGTAGATGTTACCTGCAACCCCTGCCAGGGCAGCCCCCAAGACAAAGGAGAGCAGTTTGAAGTGCCTGACATCTATCCCGCTCATTTCGGCAGCTATTTCATCTTCCCTAAGGTAGTTCCAGGCCCTCCCTATGCGAGACCGTTGCAATCTGACCAAGCCCAAAATTACTATAGCTAGTATGATCCAAACGTAAAAATAAAACCTCATAGATGTATCTATTGTAAACAACCCGAAGGAGGGTCTGCCTATTCCAGTGATCCCATTTGGTCCTCCAGTAAGTCCAAAGGGATTGTTTATTAAAGCCAGCCTGACGATTTCGCCAATTCCTATCGTAACTATACATAAATAGTCTCCCCTCAAGTGTATTATGGGAGAAGTCACAATATAGGCAAAAACACCTGCACATAGGGCACTTAAAGGTATTAACCATACGATTGGTATGCCATATAAGGTATTTAAAATAGCAGTAACATAAGCACCAATGGCATAAAAAGCGGCATGACCAAGGTCAAATAATCCCGTTTCCCCCAGTACTATGTTCAAACTCAAACCGAGCAAGGCGTATACCCCAAAGAAAAAGGCGACATCAATCCAATAAAAATTAGAAAAAAGGGGAAATGCCAAAAAAAGGGCGATGACCATCCCTAATATCAATTGAGATCTCTTATGTCTTTTATTCATCTGTTACACCTTTTCCGCAACTTTTTCGCCTATCAATCCGGTAGGCCTGAAGATCAATATCAATATGAGTATTAAAAAAGTAAACACATCTTTCCACGCGCTTGATATGTAGGCTGCTCCAAACATCTCTACCAAACCAAGGAGCAATCCGCCAAGCATTGCCGCCGGTATATTCCCTATCCCTCCCAAAATAGTTGCAGTAAAGGCTTTAAGACCGTAGTTCCACCCCATGACGAAAGAGATCTGGCGATAGTACATGCCGTTCATCACTCCTGCCATGCCGCCCAAGGCAGGGCCCAGAAAGAATATAAATAAAGTGATCTTCCCCACATCAATGCCTAGCAAGGTTGCCATCTCCTTGTCCAAAGCTGTAGCCCTAATGGCGGCACCAAAGGTTGTTTTTTGGACGATGTAATATAAAATCAGCATCAATATGAAGGATAAGATCAATATGAACAGTTGCATTGACGTAATATGAAACCACCCAAAAGAGATGGTATAGATGGGAACGACGGAAGCGGGATAAGCTTGATACCTGGGCCCCCATACAGCCATTATCAAATTTTCTAGGAATATGGAAACACCCAAAGCCGAGACAACTAGCGGCAATCTTCCCGATTTTTGAACAGGCCTGTAAGCCACTCTCTCCATCAATACACCTGCACAACCTACGGCGAAAAAAGCAAAAAGCAGGGCCGCAGCCATGCCTCCCCACAAACCAAACCTCTGGCTTACGGCCCCGGCACTCCAAACCAAAAGAGTATAGCCCAAGTAACTCCCTAGGGCGAATAAATCACCATGGGCAAAGTTTATTAATTTCATCACTCCATATACCATAGAATATCCAAGCGCGATAAGGGCATAAAATGAACCTATAGTCAGTCCGTTAAGCAACTGTTCCAGGATTATCGACAAGACGAGCCCCTTCTTTCCTGATCAGTTTTATGGTTGATAAACCACCATGTCTCCCTCTCCGGTCACCACATACATCTTGTAAATAATTCCCTTTCTATCCCCGCGTTCCGTGAAGGCAATGCTTCCGGTTATCCCCTCGCAGCCTTCCATACCGGTTCTTAATACCTCCAGCACTGCATCGGTATCGGTCGAACCTGCCTTATCGATCGCCCAGGTAAGGGCAATAAGGGCATCAGCAGCATACACAGGCCACGGACTAGTCGGTACGGTGTTATGTTTTTGTCTGTAAAGTTCCAGGAACCGCTTTGCCTTTGGAGTATCCAAATCTGTAGGCATGGGTTCTTGCGTCATCAGGCAACCTTTTGCGTACTCTATGCCCGCTATTTTAACAAAATCTTCATTAATGGCTGCGTTTCCTCCGACGAAGGGACACTTTATTCCCAATTCTCGTCCCTGACGCACCAGCAGGCCGGCCTCGGGAAAGTATCCGGTAAAATACCATACATCGGGATTGGTCTCGCGGAGTTTCGTCAATATGGGCGTAAAATCTTTCTCGCCTGGTGTTATGGCATCATAGAAAACGAGTTCGGCTACTCCGGCATCCAGGTATTCTTGAAGAGCCTTTCTAGCTTCTTCGGCAACTCCCAAGGCAAAGGTCGTATTGTCATGCATGATGGCTATACGACGCGCCTTCATCGTCCCTACTGCATATTCACTAAAGAACTGACCCTGAGTGTCATCACGTCCGCAGGTTCTGAAAAAGTATTTACGTTCTTTGGCCATTGTCAGCTTAACGGCGGTGCTTCCATAAGCTATATCGATCATCTTGCTTGCCTCGTAAATATCGGCAGCCGGTTCGTTCACGGAAGAACCGTAAGTACCGATAACCGCTGCAACCCGTTGGGATACTAACCTTTGAGCCGCCAATGCGCTGTCTCTGGGATTGGAGGCATCATCGGCTACCACAATCTCAATCTTCCGCCCTCCGAGGATACCCCCCTGCTCTTGGATCATCTGAAGGGCTACTTCAACTGAATTTTTGGCCATTTCTCCTTCATATGCCCACTGACCCGTTATAGGCGCTTGCAACCCTATCTTTATGGGCTTCTCCTCGGCTGCAACAGCTCCAGCAGAAAGCACGAACAAAAAAACTATAAACAGACAAAACCACGCCTTCTTCATTTTTCCCCTCTCCTCCTTTTAGTTGTGTTCTTTATTATATTACTATGGATTTTGATTTGTTTACAAGCAAGTTGTAGTAATTATACAACATACTCTTCCCCAAAAAAGAGATGAACTCAAAACCAATTAGAGGAAAGGGGTTCAGGTGCAGTTTTATGCTAAACTAAATTCTCTGGCGACTACTCTAACAGCTTTCTCTGCATCATATTTGGGAACCAATGTGGATATTTTGATCTCTGATGTGCTAGTGCCTAGCAAGCTAATGCCTTCTTTATCCAAGGCGGCAAAAAATCTTGCGGCCACTCCAGGCGAGGACTCCATACCGACGCCCACTGCCGTTACCTTTGCTACTTCGTCATCTTCTATGAGCCTATGTTCGCCGTATTGAGATAAGACCTCTTCAACTACCTCCCTGACCCTTTCGCTTGCACCCTCAACGACAGTAAACGTCAGGTAAGTATCTCCGTTGTCCTTCACTATGGAGATCATATCCAGATTGATATTGTTTGAAGCTAGCATTTCGAACAGATGGACCTGGGCCCTTTGTCCACCCGACATCGGACTGATCGTGAACTTGCGTTGGTTTTTGTCCATCGTCACCCCCATTACCACAGGTTGCTCCAGCCATTCAGGCAGGCTATCCACAACAAAAGTCCCCCCTTCGTCGGAAAAAGTAGACGCACAATAAAGCTCGACTTTAAATTTTTTGGCTATCTCGACAGCCCTTGAATGAACGACCTTTGCCCCCATGGAGGCCAGCTCCATGAGCTCTTCGTAGGTTATGTATTCGTGCTTTTTAGCAGAAGGAATAACCTTGGGATCGCAGGCAAAGACTCCGGCTACGTCGCTGTAAATCTCGCATTTAGTATTAAGCTTGGCAGCTATTGCAACGGCAGACGTGTCTGAACCGCCCCGTCCCAGCGTCGTGATGTCCTTCAAGCTGGTTATTCCCTGAAAACCGGTTACGACGATAACGTCGTTGGTCTGAAATTCATCGAGCAACCGTTCGGCGTTTATGTCGATTATGCGAGCGTTGTTGAAATCGGAGGTGGTGGTCATCTCGAGCTGAAAGGCGTTGAAGGACACAGAGGGCACGCCGAGCTCATTGAGCGCGATGGAAAGTAAAGCCGCTGTAACCTGTTCGCCGGTAGAAAGTAACATGTCAAGCTCACGCGGCTTAGGTGAGTCGCTAACTTTTTTTGCCAACGCAATTAGTTCGTCAGTAGTCTTTCCCATGGCCGAGACCACCACGCATACCTTCTCTCCCGACTCGACTGTCTTTTTTATCTTCTCTGCGATCTTTTTGATCTTTTCAGGCGTCGCAACCGATGAACCTCCGTATTTTTGTACGATCAAGGACATATCCCTCCATTAATTTGTCGTTGCTATAGATTTCTCAATTCTTCGACGATTTTGCTCTTTTGGGCGACGTTTTCGTCCACTATTTTCACAACCCTCGCCGGGGCACCAATAACCACGGCATTTTCCGGTACATCTTTTGTCACAACGGAACCTGCACCCACTATGGCACCGTTTCCGATTCTTACTCCCTCCAAGATTACGGCGTTGGCGCCGATTAACACTTTGTCTCCAATGATGACGGGAGTGGCGCTGGGTGGCTCTATGACGCCAGCTATGACAGCACCTGCTCCTATGTGGCAGTTGGATCCGATGATTGCCCTTCCGCCGATCACTGCGTTCATGTCTATCATCGTACCTGCTCCAATGACCGCTCCGATGTTTATCACTGCGCCCATCATGATCACCGCACCTTTGCCTATATCGACCATGTCCCTTATTACCGCCCCAGGTTCTATGCGGGCATCGTATTGAGTGAGATCTGCCAATGGAATTGCCGAATTTCTCGCTTTTACTTCGATATGATAACAGCTAATGCGTTCTTTATTTTTTTCCAATACATCTGTGATATCCTCGTAATCTCCTATCAAAACACCAAAAGCGCTACTACCAACGAATTTCGCCTTTTCAACTTCCAGGCCTTCGAGTTCACCTGCAATAAATGCCATGGAAGGGGTAGTTTTTTTTGATTCGCTTATCATCTTAATTATTTCTTGAGCTTGCATCGCAATACCTCCTCGAAGGTGTAAAATCCGGGATTGGCAGTTCGGGCAAATTCCGCAGCCTCTAGAGCACCATAGGCAAATACGGCTCTGGAGATGGCGCGATGATTGAATGAAAGCACTTCTCCTTCGTTTGCGAAAATCACCGAGTGGTCTCCCGGAATGCCACCCATTCTCAGTGAATGCATCACAGCAGGTTTTTGCAATGCATCCTGAAGCATGATGGCTGTGCCGGACGGAGCATCTTTCTTTTTATTGTGATGGATTTCGACGATCTCCGAATCCCAATCCTCAAGCAGCTTTGAATAGCTTGCTAAAATCATTTTTAAAATGTTAACTCCTACGGAAAAGTTGTAACTCTGCACGACCGGAACATCTTTCCCCAGTTCTCTTAACATCGAAAAGTCGTCCTCGTTCAAACCAGTGGTACCTATGACTAATGCGGACCCATTCTCTACACATAAATTGACGGTATTCGTAAGAGAACTTCTGTTGGAGAAATCAACGATCACCTCAGGCTGAGTGCCATCGCTCCAGGTCTTTTCGGCATCCACGGTCATACAGAGGGTGTGATCGGCAAAGGCCTTCTGAATTTCCTGTCCCATCCTGCCGGTCGATCCAACTAGGCCATAACGCATTGTAGTACCCCTCCTTCTGTCATAGCCCTGTCAACTTCCGCCATCGTCTTCTGCGATGCGGGAACCAAGGGAAGGCGCAGCTCGTTTTTGCACAAACCCAACTTGCTGGCAGCGTATTTCACGGGAATTGGATTCGTCTCGCAGAAAAGACCCTTCATTAAGGGGAAAAGCTGCAGGTGAAGACGCCGCGCTTCCTCCACGTTTCCCTGCAGTGCGTAGCGCATCATATCTGAAGTTTCCTTTGGTGCTACGTTGGAAAGGACTGAGATCACGCCATCTCCTCCGGAGTTTACTAGATGAAAGGCCTGATCGTCGTTACCGGAAAGCACAGCGAAGTCCCCTCTTGCCTTTTTCACCATTTTTATCAGCGAATCGACTTGCGCCTGATTGCCTGATGCCTCCTTTATCCCCACTATGTTTGAAATCTCGGCAAGCCTTAAAACTGTCTCGGGCAGTATGTTGACGCCCGTCCTGCCCGGAACGTTATAAATAATTATTTGACCGCTTCCCAGACGCGAGGCAATAGTTCGGTAATGTTGATATAGCCCTTCCTGAGGCGGTTTGTTGTAATAAGGCGTTACGATCAATACTGCATCAGCTCCTAAGGAAAGTGCTGCAAGTGATGTCTCTGTCGTTGTTTGTGTACAATTCGAACCCGTTCCGATCACAACAGGGATCTTACCGCTCACTTTATTGATGCAAAAACGTATGATCTCATTTTTCTCTGAGCTTGAGATCGTAGCTGCTTCTCCAGTGGTTCCAAGCACCACCAGAAAATCTACGCCGTTTCTGATCTGAAAATCAAGTAACTTTTCGAGGCTCTCAAAATCTACCTTTCCTTCATTAAAAGGTGTTATCAATGCGGTACCAGTTCCCCTAAACATGTCTATCCCTCCTATATTTGGATATAAAAAAGCTCGTCCCAAAAAAACTGGGACGAGCTTTAATACCCGCGGTACCACCCATCTTGAACATCTCTGCTATATGGGCAAAGATGTTCCTCTCTTTAGCCCTTTAACGGAGGCAACTCGGGCATGTACTCCGGCCAAACAACGCCTTTCCATGCCAGCTCTCGCAAGCTTTGGGCCTTACGGTGCATCAAGAGCGCCTCTCAGCTCGTTAAACGCTCCTCTCTGTTGATGCCTGAACCCTCCGGCCTCTTGCGTCATCGCCGTTACCATATTAAAAAATGAGTTGCATGAATCTTACAAGGATATTTTTAATTTGTCAATGGGTCTTACTCGCTTTTTGCACGTTCCAATCTTGTCCTTGCGCGCTTGCCATCGGGATCTCCAAACCACGGCACTATGCAAAGGAACCTAAAGGGTTTGTCCGAGGCGTTTCCGTAGGAATGAGGAACGTTAGGCGGCACGAAGGCCCAGGACTTTTCGGGCAGGTCCCACGTCACTCCTTCTATGATGACCTGACCGTGTCCTTCTAGGGTGATCAGGTAGTGCGGCCATTCGTGTTGGTGTTCAGAGATCATCCTGTTTGGCGGAAGGGTAAAGAAACGGACGACGTAGTCATTGAAGAAGCGTCCGGGCCCGAAGACTATTCGTTTTACCACCCCTTCGCCAAGGGAAAAGGCCTTAAGTTCTGGGAGATCTTCCAACTTTCCTGCCAAAGGTTCCCTTAAATCTTCATCCCTCATTTTTTAGCCTCCTCCAAAGCTTTTAGTATCCTATCTGAAGTTGCAGGAATCGTCTTTAGCCTGATGCCGCAGGCGTTGTGTATCGCATTTATTATAGCAGCATGAGGTGCGGAGTGCGGAACTTCTCCCGTGCCGGAAGCGCCAAAGGGACCGAACTCCCTGGGAGATTCCATGTGTATCAGGCGGATATTGTCGGGTATATCCTTGATGTAAGGAAACCCGCAAGCTAATAGGTTGTTGTGCTTTTTTACGTCCTCGAAGTTTTCCTTCAATGCAAACCCTATGCCCTGGGCGATGCCTCCGTATAGCTGTCCTTCCACGACGGCGTAGTTATTGATCTTTCCCACGTCACATGCCAGCGTCATGCGATCGACCTTTACCTCTCCTGTCGTTACGTCCACCGACACTTCTGCTAAAAAGACGCCGAACATGTGGTTGGCAAAGGGATAGCCCTGTCCAGTCTCGTCGTCCATGCCCGTGCAGTGTTGAACCTCACCATTTACGTTTCGCAAGGTAGCTTTATAGTAGCCCTCGTAGTAAGTGGGTATGCCTTCGGCGATCATCTCGTCGTAGGTCCTGTACGTGCCGTCGGGCTTTCGCATGGCGTCAAGCAGTCTTCGGCAGCTGTCCATAATGGCCATCCCGACCATGACCTGAGAACGGCTAGCTGCTGCCGCTCCGCTGTTGGGCGCTTTGGCAGTATCGTTGCAGACAAGCTTTATCTGGTCAGGCCTTAAGCCCAATGGCTTTAGTGCTTCGTGTGCCGTGCCGACACAGCCCATGTCTGCTCCCTGTCCGTGATCTTCCCATGTGTTGTAAAGTATCACGCCGTCTTTGGTAAGCTCGATGTGGCTGTTTGCCTCGTCGGGGCCGTCGTCGTTTGAGTTGTAAATCCCTATGGCAACGCCCACGCCATGCTTTATCTTATCGGTTGACAGAGCGGCAGCTTGCTTTTTAGCCTCTTCGTAAAGTGGCCGTATATGGGTGACCATGGCCTGGAGAGGATAAACTTCCGGCCTTTGACCGCTCGGTAAGGTATCGCCAGGCTGGATTAAGTTCTTCTCGCGAAAATCCAAGGGGTCCATGCCGACCTTTTCAGCCAACATGTCTATGGCAAGCTCTCCTCCAAAGTAGGTTTGCGGTCCGCCGTAACATCTAAAGGCCGTGCACCATTTGTGGTTGGTAAAGACAGTGTAACCGCATCCGCGGATATTGTTTACTCTATATGAGGCAAGCATGAACTGTCCGCCCTTGTTGGTTAAGTCTTGGCTGGATTCGGAATATGGTCCATGGTCTACGTACCAGGTATGCTCTAAGCCTACCAGCTTGCCATTTTCGTCAGCTCCAACCCGAATTTTCATCAAAAAGGGCGACCTCTTGGGCGTGCGAACGATGTGCTCTTTCATGTCAAGCCTCATATAAACGGGTCTTCCCGTGGCAATTACGCAGGCGCCAATTAAGTGTTCGTTCGTGGGGCCGACCTTGTAGCCGAATGTGGCACCCATGTTATTTTGTATGACGCGTATCTTTGAAGGCGGCAATCCCAGACCGCGGGCTATCATGAGTTGATGGCGATACACGCAGATGCTTTTAGTCTGAAGCGTCAGACGACCTTCTTCGTCGAAATAGCCAAATCCGCAATCGGTCTCTATCGTCAAATGAGGTTGCCTCGAACTGTAAAATTCGTCTTCTACTACGTAGGGAGCTTTGTCTAAGTCTTCCTTTGGATCGTTGCCCTTCTTTATGGGCCTCTTGTTGAATACGTTAGGTATTCCGTCTATATCGGGTATATCCTCATGCACCTTTACTGCCCCAGGTGCCATGGCGTCTTTGACGTTTAAAAGCGCTGGGAGTTCTTCGATTTCTACCTTCACGGCATCGGCGGCGGCCCTTGCGTGCTCTTCCGTGTCGGCGCAAACTATGGCGACTGCCTCTCCCCACTGGCGGATCTTATCTCCTTCCTCTACGAGGATTCGACGTTCCCAGCCGTTGGTCGTGGCGGTCTTAGATCCCACCTGACCCCTTATTCTGTTCGTGCCCTTGTTTGCGTAGATGTCTTTTGCCGTCACGACCTTATATACACCGGGCATTTTTTCGGCCTCGAGGAAATCTATCTTTTTGACTATGGCATGGTGAGTTTCAGGGCATACGCAGGCGGCAAAAAGCGTCTCGTCAGGCAGCTTTAACGCTATGTCGTCACCGAAGTCCCATGTGCCGGTTGCCTTATATACCGCGCTTGGCCTCGGGTAATGGCTTCCCCATATTTTTCCATCTCGCGTCAGTTCCGAGAAATCCGTCATCTCCTCTTCGCCTCGCAAGACTTTAGTGGCAAGCATGACGGCATCTACGATCTGAACATAACCTGTGCATCTGCAGGCGTTTCGGTTCTTCTGAAACCAATCGCGCACCTCTTCGCGGGTTGGATTTGGGTTTTCGTCGAGCAAGGCTTTGGAGCTCATGATAAATCCCGGCGTGCAAAAACCGCACTGTATAGCTCCCGTCTTTACGTAAGCCCACTGAAGCGCGTGAAGCTTGTCGGGCCTTCCTAAGCCTTCAATGGTGAGAATTTCAGCGTCTTCCGGCACCTTATCCCATCTTACGATGCAGGAACGCACGAGCTTGCCGTTCATTATAACCTCGCATGCTCCGCATTGTCCCGATCCGCATCCAAGCTTTGTTCCCGTTAGCCCGAGTTGTTTTCGAATTATGTTGACCAGCATTGCGTCAGGTGAGGCAACTACGTGGTGGGGACATCCGTTGACCTTGATGCTTTTTCTCAAATACTGTTTCATGGTTTCCCTCCTCGTTTTTTCGAACGCCCTAAAGCTCAAATATGGCAAACTTCGACCCAAGTAACCTCCTTTCTTTAAATCAACTAATTTGCCATACCAGCCTTAAAGCATCTATCTAACGCTAAAGGAGGTTAAAAAAGCTGCCTCGCTTAAAGGAGGCAGCTTTTTGCTAAAGACAACTTACGATAGACGTAAGCTTTCTTTAACATTTCCTCCTTTCCAAACATGGGAGGCATCCTCGTTTCCAAAGATACCCATTGGCCAGAAACCATGGATCTCATGAAGGATCTTTAGGTTAAATGGCTCGGAGTTATTTGTATATTTTATACACGCAATCGTAACATCAATAAACATTTTATTCAAGATAGTTTATTAATTAAAAAGAAAATTTTTACCTATTACAATAACAATAAATGCAACATTGTTGCAAAATATGGCCGATTATGAAAGTTTCGCAAGATACATGAGCAGCTTAAAAATATAATACGAAAAGGAGCCTTACAGGAATGAAGTGTCAATGAAGGAATTGGCATTTTTCGTAGTATTTTACTTCAATTACTATAATCGTTAAATAGGTAAAATTATATAAGTTTTATAATATTATTCATCGCGAAGCCTGAGCAATCTCTCTGCGTGGACTACAGCTTCTTTTATTTCGCTAGTACCCGACAACATCCTCGCAATTTCCTGCACCCTTTCCTCTTCGTTTAACTCTTTAACGTAAGATTCCTCCCCCTCCTTTGTTACCCGAAAATGCTGGTCCGCAAGGGATGCGATGGTAGCCTCATGGGTTATGAGTATAATCTGGCATTTAGTCGAAAGCTCCTTAAGCTTAAGGCCGGCCAACAGAGCAGCCTTGCCTCCCAACCCGGCTTCCACTTCATCGACTATCAACAATTTGGGCAGGGTTTCCTCCGGTAATGCCATTTGCAGTGCCAACAAAATTCGACTCAATTCCCCTCCTGAGGCTATTTTGGAAATAGGTGACGGCACATTGCCGTTTGCCTCTATCATAAAACTGATCGATTCCGCTCCGCTGGATCGAACCTTCTTCAATTCCTCAACTTTGATCGTAAGCACAGTAGTCTCCATTCCAAGATCCTTTAAATGAGAATTGACGGCTTCTTCCAATTCCCTCGCTATTTTAATTCGAGAAGCGCGTAGATCAAGCGCGTGCTGGCTCACATCTTTTTTTAATTTACTTAGCTCGTCTTTTAATCTTTCCAGTTCGACGAGGCTTTCGGATAACCAGGATATTTCCTTTTGGGCGGTATTGTAATATTCTACAAGCTCTTCAATAGATGAGGCTTTAGCAATACGCTTGCACTTTCTAAGCTTTCCGAGTTTTGTCTCCAATTCTTCTTCTTTGTGCTGCAACTCTTCGATTGTTGGGGTGTTTTCGAGAACTTCTTGTATCTTATGAGTCAATTGTTGCAGGCTTATTAAAAGATTTTGAACAGTACGATCTATTTCTTCCGAATTCAAGATCGCTTTAAGCCTCCCTGAAATACTTTCCACCTCGCCCTCCAAACCGCCTGAGGCAATACCGCCTTCTATAGCAATTAATATCCTTTCCAGCTCTTGCCTTCGACTTATCTCGTCTCTTATCATCCTCAGTTCATCTTCCCATTCGTATTCGCTGGAAAGCGAGGGATTCAACGACTTCAATAAGTTGGTTAGCTCATCTGCACCGTTATATCTTTCCTCGACTGACTTACGCCTCTGAGTGAGCTCCTGAATACGCCTTTCCATTTCTACGGCCCTGTGGAATACCGTCGCCATATCCATCTTCTTTTGTTTCAATTCTAAGCCACCGTAACTATCGAGCAAGTCAAGCTGGCTGTTTTCGTCCAACAGATCCAATTGTGAAAATTGACTTTGAATATGGATAAAATGCACCATTGACCTGGAAAGGATGTTAAGCGGCACGACATGTCCCTGAATGTAGGATTTGCTTCGCCCCTCAGATGTAACCACACGCTTTACTACCCACATTCCCTCCTGAGGCTGAAGTTCCTCGGGCAATGAGGGAATATGATCAGCCTGAAAGGCTCCCTCCACCTCGCCGTTATCTTCCCCTACTCGTAAATAATTAGCCTGTGCCCTTTTTCCTGCCAATAATTCAAGGGCCCTCACTAAGCTGCTCTTCCCCGACCCGCTTTCGCCAGTGATGGCTATAAAGTTGCCCCTGAGCCTCAAAGATGCTGTAGTTATACCGCCTATGTTCTTGACATGAAGTTCTTCGAGCACTACCAATCCTCCTCGCCCTGACGCACGCTCACGTTGCCCCACTGCAATTTCTCCCTTAAAAGGTCGAAGTAATTATCTTCTTTGAGCTCGATCGTTGAAACGCACTTATCTCGGGCAATTGATATGTCTATCCTATCCTTAACCATTAGCTCGTAACCCAGTTGTCCGTCTTGAGTGAGATATATCTCCTTCTGATCGCTTTTGGGTATAAGAGATATTGTGTCCTCCGAACCCAGCACTAAAGGTCGGGCATATAGCGTATGAGGGCATATGGGAACCATGACCATCGCATTTACATGGGGAGGTAAAATAGGTCCGCCAGCTGAGAGAGCGTAAGCTGTAGATCCTGTGGGAGTCGATACGATAATTCCATCCGCGGGAAGCAGACTCAAAAAGTAATCGTTTACTCTCGACTCGACCTCGATCAACCTGGCAAGCGGTCCCTTGGTTATGACTAAGTCATTGAGGGCGTACAACACGTGAACAAGGCTTCCCTTTCGCGTCACGCTGCCCTTGAGAGCCTGACGCTTCTGTATCCTGCATGCCCCGGATAAGATCTTTTCAATTTCTTCTTCAGCATTATCTGGATTGCCCGTCACCAAAAAACCCAGACGCCCGACGTTAATGCCGTACAATGGAATGTCATAATCCATCACCATACGAGAAGCCCTGAGAAAAGTCCCATCTCCGCCAATAACAACGCCAAATTTCACCGGGTTGGTTTCAATGTTCCAATCGAATTCGGGCAATCCAAGCATGGCAGACTCGTGGGATGGAGCCACAAAGCCGATCGTCCTTTTTTTACCCCATCCTATCAACCTGTATGCCAGGTTAAGTGCCGTTGACTTTCTAGTATTCACAATTAAAAGAATTTGATCCATAAAATGTACCTCATTTCGACGTCAATTAAGTTCGTCATGGGCAGCAAGGACAGCTTCATTAAAGTTCAAAGGGCTTTGCTGTATTTTCCTGAGAGTCAAATGTAATAGAAATTCGATGTTTCCCTTTGGACCCTTTATTGGAGAATGCGTCAGCCCCGATGCATTAAAGGCGACATTTCGTTCTATCCACAAAATAAGATCGCGTAAAACTTCTTCGTGAACCTTTGGGTCTGCTACAACTCCGCCTTTACCAATCCTATCTCTTCCTGCTTCGAATTGCGGCTTCACCAAGGCTATTATATCTCCACTTTTTGACAGCAGGTCGACTAAGACGGGAAGTATTAACTTCAACGATATGAAGGAAACATCGACGGTAATTAAGTCGGCGTCCTCGTCAAAATCTTCTCTCCGCAAATATCTAGCGTTTGTCTTTTCCCTCACCACAACACGCTCGTCCTGCCTCAAAGACCAGGCCAACTGGCCGTAACCTACATCAACTGCATATACCTTTTTTGCGCCCCTCTCGAGCAATACATGCGTAAAACCTCCTGTGGAAGCGCCAATATCAATACAAACCAAACCTCCAGGATTCACGCCAAAAACGTCTAACGCCTTGAGTAACTTATGAGCTCCCCTGCTGACCCAACTATCCTGTTGGACTATTTCAATATCGCAATCTATGTCGACGAAGGTGCCAGCCTTTGAAACAAGCTCACCATTCGCCTTTACCCTTCCCGCTAGAATCAATGCCGCTGCCTTATTTCTCGTATCAACAAGCCCTCGATAGACGAGCAGTTTATCCAATCGCTCTTTCGAAGTGCTCACTAACCCTTTTCACCACCTCATCGCTGCTTAATCCAACATAACGAAGCTGTTCATCTCTTGTCCCTTGAGGAACATAAATGTCAGGAATTGCAATATGAATCCAATCCAGGCCTTTATTTACCTCATGGGCAAACTTGCTCAATTGTTCGCCTATGCCCCCTATACTGTAGGTCTCCTCGGCAATTACGACACAAGAATGGGCAGAAAACAACCTCTCAAGCGTCTCTAAGTCCAATGGCTTTATAAATCTCAAGTCAACCACAGTAGGATTGATGTGTAATAAATTATTGATTTTATCGCAAGATTCCAGAAGGATAGGTATAGTGCCTCCATAGCCAATCAAAAGGACCTCTTCCCCCTGTCTCAAGATTTCAGACCTTATCCATTCGAAGGGTTGATCCTCATCTCTTCTACCTAGAGAAAATGGGGCCTCTCCCTTTGGATACCTTATTATGGCCGGCAAAGCACTATGCTCAATCAAATTGGCGAATATATATTCCAAATCTATTACATCCCGGGGCGACGCAATGAAAAGTCCCGGGACCGATTTATACCAAGAGATATCGAGCAGCCCATGATGTGTTTCGCCATCCTCGCCAACAAGCCCGGACCTATCTAAGGCAATAAGAACCGGCAACCTTTGCATAGCTATATCGTGATATAGTTGATCTGCCGCCCTCTGTAAAAAGGTAGAATAAATGAAGACGACCGGTCGCAATCCTCCCGCTGCCAAGCCGGCAGCGTAGGTAAGCAAATGCTCTTCCGCAATACCTACGTCAAAAAATCTTCCGGGGAATTTCTTTTTAAATCCCGTCAAATTGCAACCTTCCTCCATTGCAGCGGTAAGACAAATAATTCTATCATCCTTTTCCGCAAGTTTCTCAACGCATTGAGCTGAAGCCTTGCTCCAGGATAAAGAGTTGGCCGAGGAATTCGGCTTTTTCGCAGACACTCCATGATATTTGGTTGGGTTTTCTTCGGCCGGAACGTAACCTTTGCCCTTTTGAGTTATAACGTGTATTAAGACTGATTCATCAAAGGCTTTGGCCAGTTTGAATACCTCTTCAAGCTCTTCTATGTTGTGTCCGTTGAAAGGTCCCCAATAGTTAATGCCCAAAGCTTCAAATATGTTGATCGGCTGAAACATTGTCTTTACCTGGTATTTCATCTTTTTTAACGCCTCTGCGACTAGAGCGCTACCCAAGGGCAATCCCTCGCAAAGCGACTTTATAGCCTCCTTTGCCCTTCTATACGAAGGATTAGTGCTCAGGTGGCTAAGGTGTTTAGCTAAACCGCCAATTGGAACATTTATGGACATTTTATTGTCATTTAAGATTATTATCACTTTTGTCTTAAGTTCATCGATCTGGTTTAACGCCTCAAAGGACATGCCATTCGATATGGAAGAATCTCCTACTACAGCAATTACCTCATGTTTTTGGCGCAAAAGATCACGAGACTTGGCATATCCCGTCGCGGCTGAAATGGACGTACCTGCATGGCCGGTGTTAAAGTGATCACAAGAGCTTTCCTCTCTTTTGGGAAATCCGCTAATTCCTTCCCATTGTCTCAGCGTGCTAAATCTATCCTTACGTCCCGTCAATATCTTATAGGTATAACATTGATGGCCAACATCAAAGACAATCTTGTCCTCCAATGGGTCGTAAACTGATAGCAGCGCAACGGTTAATTCGACAGTCCCCAGAGATGAGGCTAGATGTCCTCCGTTTTCCGTAGCCACATCTATAATCATTTGTCTTATTTCGTTGCAAAGCCGGCTCTTTTCTATATGCTTCAAATGGCGAAGGTCCCTGTAGTCTTTGATTTTACCTAAATAATTCAATGACAAGGCTTATTTAGACCTCCTCGCAATATATTCGGCAATATCTAGAAAAACTTCGAAATCAGGCCCTAATGGAAGAATCGAGTCTATTGCTTTTTTCGTTTCTTCCATGGCCAACTCTTTCGCTCTTTCCAACCCGTGAAGGGCAACAAACGTTAGCTTGCCCTCCCTAGCGTCCTTTCCTGGCGTTTTTCCAAGCTCTGAAATGCTTCCCGTTACATCGAGTATATCATCAATGATCTGAAAGGAAATGCCGAGATGTGTCCCATAATTATGTAAACATGACATTGTTTTTTCACCGGCTCCGACAAGTGCTGCCGAAGCGGTGATGGAAGCACGAAGCAAGGTGGCCGTTTTAAGCTCGCACATTTTCCACAAAAACTCCCCTTCTCCTTCGTGGCCTTCCTGTGTTATGTCGAGAGCCTGCCCTCCACATATCCCACAGGGTCCAATGGCATGGGAGAAAATTTTAAGGGCGTTAAGTATGTTCGATTGGGTAAAGCCAAGTCTCGGCAGTTCTTGCAAGCATAGTTCAAAGCCGTAAGCCAACAACGAATCTCCTGCCAAAACGGCCATTGCTTCGCCATATACTTTATGGTTCGTTAGTTTTCCACGTCTATAGTCATCATTATCCATGCAGGGAAGATCATCGTGAATTAAAGACGCAGTATGTGCCATCTCTATGGCGGCCGCTAAAGGCAACACTCCATCGGGGTCAATGCCAAGTTTTTCGGCGGTTATTTGAGACAGGACAGGTCTTATCCTCTTCCCTCCATTCAAAAGCGAATAGGCAATACATTGACACAAGACATCCGGAATCTCGTCATTGTTGAGTATATTCTCCAAATAGGCATCTATTTTTTCTTTTTTCGACTCAAAGATTTGTTTTAATTCAACATTACTCAATTTTCGCCCTCCTCTCGAGGTTCCCAAGGGGTCTCATCACCTTCTTCGCTTACAAGCATTATTTTTTGCTCCGCCTCGGCAAGATAGGCCTGACAACTTCTCACCAAGGCAACTCCCCGCTCAAATATACTCATAGCCTCCTCAAGAGGAAGCGCCTCCTTTTCCAGTCGTTGTATTATCTTTTCTAATTCTTCGATATCTTTTGAAAACGACATTTTCACTCCCCCAAACTGGACTTTACATTTGATTTTTTGCTCTCATACATGCTAAAATACCCTCGCCGTTTCATATTGCAAAGGAGGTAACTCACCATGTCTCGTGTATGTGATTGTTGTGGACGAGGTCCGATAACCGGGAATAAGGTTAGTCATTCCAATCGCAAAACCAGGCGTCGTTGGCTGGTAAATTTGCAGGTCGTTAACGTTGATCTCGGTGGTGGTATCAAGAAGCGGATGAAAGTCTGTACTCGTTGTTTGCGCTCCGGTTTGGTCAAGCGGGCAATTTAAAAGCCCGCTTTTTATAATATTCATTTTGGGTCCAGACATATATATACTCCAACACAACCGCTATCAACCTTTAAATCAACTTCTCGTTCATCGCTTACCAACTCGTTGCTGACGGCAAAGGGTTCATCGAGCCTCAACGTAGCATTATCCAGTTCCCATTTAACTTTTTTTATGCTAACCCCGTGAGAACACGGGGTTAAAGACAAAAGGGAGATAGCAAGAGGCTTATTGTTAAAATACAATTTCAATTCCTCACCGCCCCTTAACAGTATAAAGGATTCCTCTTCGTCAAGGAAACCAGCAGCATCCACTCCCCGTTTTTTTGCCCATTGCAAGCTAAAGATATTGCTCAAAGAGTGGTCCAGTCTGCCGCCTAATCCCGCCGTAACAAAGACAGATACCGACCTTCCGTAACTGCTGTAAATTTGCATTAGGGCAAGCTGTAAGTCGGTGTAATCTTTGTCTTTCGGATACCTGTAGACTTTTGCTCCAGCCTCCTCAGCCCATGCCCAATCTTCCAAAGGAGAGCTGTCTCCGTCGCCGACAATCGCTTTAGGTATGACATTAAGTTTTCTGCAATAGGTAACTCCTCTATCGGCTACCCAAACATCAAAACATCTCGTCGTAGCTTTCAGCCATGCGTCACTTGGAGGCTTTCCGCCTGCTATCAGCAAAACCTTGCAGTCACAAAAGGAGGGAGTTCTTAGCATCGAAAAAGATTTTACTTCAATCAATTCCACTGCTTTCACCACCCAACGCTTCGACCAAAACCTGCCTTGCCTTACCTTCATCGAGAAGTATTTCCCTAGGTTTAGATCCCTCCTGAGGACCAACTATGCCCAATTGTTCCATGGTATCGATAATACGTGCTGCCCTTGTAAATCCAATTCTAAGTTGACGTTGAAGCCTGCTGGCAGAGGCTATACCAGTCGCCAAGACAACTTCAACGGCCTCTTCGAGCAAAGGATCGTCCAAATAGGCAGCCTCATGGCTCGTCTGCCCCTCCTCCGATATGTTGATATATTCTGGCTCCCCAAAGATGTTAACGGTGTATTGTATAAAGCGATTTATAGTGTCCTCATCCACCCATGGAGCTTGAATTCTGACGGGTTTTGCGTACTTTGGAGACAGAAAAAGCATGTCGCCCTTTCCAAGGAGCTTCTCAGCCCCTCCTACATCGAGGATTGTTCTTGAATCAGCCTGGGATGGCAATGCGAAGGCAACTCGAGCTGGAATATTTGCCTTAATCAAACCGGTCACTACATTGACCGATGGTCGTTGCGTAGCCAAAATAAGGTGAATCCCCGTTGCCCTTGCCATCTGAGCTAACCTGCAAATATAATCTTCTACTTCTTTAGGCGAAGTCATCATTAAGTCTGCCAATTCGTCTACTACAATCACGATATTGTAGAGCCTATCCTTCGGCAAAACCTTCTCGTTGTAAGACACGATATTTCTTACTCGTGCTTTTGCAAAGAGATCGTATCTCCGCTCCATTTCGTTAATAGCCCAAGCCAGAGCAGCCACTGCCTCCTTTGTCTCCACTATTGGCGATGCCAAGACATGAGGAAGCTTTTCGTAAAAGGTCATCTCTACTCTTTTGGGATCTATGAGAAGCAGTTTAACTTCATCTGGACGCCTCTCGAAGCACATTCCTATCAAACAAGAGGAAATAAAAACACTCTTACCCGATCCGGTTGTTCCCGCCACGAGCAAATGAGGTAGGCTCTCAAGTCCAACCACCATGGGAGTGCCGTCTACGTTCAAACCAAGCGGTAAAGGCAATTCATATTTTGAATGAGTAAAGTTAGGAGACTCTATGACCTCTCTCAAATGTACAGCCCTTCGCTTAGGGTTCGGTATCTCTATGCCCACATAAGGTTGTCCCAGTATCGGAGCTTCCACTCTGAGACTGGGAACTGCTAAAGCCAATGCCAGATCGTTCGACAAAGCCGCTATCCTGCTGACTTTTATTCCAGGTGCTATTTGTATACGAAATTGAATTACCGTAGGCCCCTGTACTATATCCGCTAACTCCGCTTCTATTCCAAATTCGGCCAAAGTATCGACTATCTTGGTCCCGTATCGCTCCAACGTGGGCTTGATATCGGCAGTTATGTCGTTGTCAACGGCTGCCCCCAATATATCCAAAGGTGGAGGAAACTTCCCAGGTTCCACATCGGGAGGTAACACAAAACCATCTTCAGCGTCGTCGACTTCAAATGCATTAAAGCCAGCTTCGCTAATTTCGGAAACAATATCATCTGCTCTTTCCCCGATTTCAGACGATAGAGGAAGCTCAATATCGGCAACTCTTTCGCTTGCCTCTTTGGTATGATCTCGAAAATCGATCGCATCATGGGACTGAAACCCATAATCGATGGATTCGGATTTGTCACGTCTGCTACTCTTTCCGAATAAAGATAGATAAAAATCTTTTAATTTACAGCGAAGCCTTGAAAAAGGTAATTTCAAGGCTGAAATGAACTCCGTGAAATCTCCCTTTCCATGGAGAAAAAAAAGCATGATTGCCAACATCAATCCAAAAAGAGAAATACCAAGAGGTCCAACGCTTTGAAGCGATATTGATGCAATAAAATAACCCCAGGTTCCGCAAAAGGTTATATCAAAAGTGTTTGGATTATTTATGTATACCAAACCGAGGAATAGCTCGAGAATCAAAAAAGACAAAAACACTATACCAGTTTGAGTCAATAGGGCCGAAACCTTTCGCTTAGCCAAGAGCACAATACATATATAACTTAAATAAAACAGCGGAATTAATGAGGCAAGACCCCATTTTCCAGTTAGAAACTCCTTTGATCGCTCGCCTATAAAGCCTGTCCATGGAGTAAATATGCTTGTAATTAGGTAAATAGTGACGAAAAGAAGAAGGATCAAAAGAAATTCGAACATCATGGTTGCTCTTTGCATCCTAACACGGCATCTCTCTTCGTTAAAAAAGTCAACAAAGGCTGCTTTCAGGGTATGAGTCAATCCGCCTACCCGCTCTTTAATTCCTCTTTTATTCGTTTTTGACCTGCCTTTTGTCTTTCTCGAATAGCGGTCTGACATTTAAATATCGCTTCCTCCTACGACTAGCTCCTTTACGAGAACGGTTGGCTGGCCATCCGTCACTGGAACGGATTGGCCGTTTTTTCCACAAAAGCCGACATCAAGTTCTAGATCGCTTCCAACGGCCAAAATATCTTTCAACACTTGAGGTCCGTTCCCAACCAGGATAGCACCTTTTACCGGAACGGTTATCTTCCCATCCTCGATGAGGTATGCCTCTTCCACATTAAAGACAAAATCACCAGTTGTGGGATCCGTCTCACCGCCACCCATCTTTTGAGCGTAAAGCCCGAAAGAAACTCGCGAGATGATTTCCCCCTTTTCCATATTTCCCGGCAAGAGAAAGGTATTTGACATCCTGGTTATGGGATAAGAAGTATAGGATTCCCTTCTTCCATTGCCAGTCAGGGGAAGTCCCCACATTTTATTACAAAATACGTCTGCCATATACGCCTTTAATATTCCATCTTCGATCAAGATAGTCCTTTGGGCAGGCGTGCCCTCATCGTCAAATTTATACGACCCAAAAGCACCTTCGATAGTGGCATCATCTATTAATGTAACAGCCGGATTGGCAACCACTTCACCAATCCTATCTTTAAAAACGGAGCGATTTTTATAGACTATATCGCCTTCCAAAGCATGGCCACAAGCCTCATGAATCATCGTCCCCCCTGCCTCTCCTGATAGAACTACAGGTACCTTCCCTGCCGGACAAGGAGAACATTCTGGACCAAGCAAGGCCCTTTTGGCAGCTTTTAAAGCTGTTGACATTGTATCCGTTCTTTCTAAAAACTTTGCAAAGGGAAGGCTGAATCCTCTTGACTCGTACCCCGAAAAGAGCTTGCCGTCCTTTTCCACGACGATGTGGGCAGAAAAGCGAGATGAATACCTGGTATCTCTAACTAAATCTCCCCGACTGTTAATGATAGTTATTTCTTTTTCAGAGGTACTCAGCCTTAAGGTTACCTTTTTTATATATTTACTTTCTTTTACGAGATTATGATGTATTTCCCTTAACATAGCGCTATCAATTTGTGCATTCGTAAGCTGTTCCTGTTTTACAAGGGGTTCCGGTGCAGGCATGGGTAAGGGACAATTGATATTTATCGTTTTAATGACATCATCAACTAGCTTTACTGCCACATCGGACGTAATACCGTGAACGTGACCATAGTGAGTCATTCCATCGCTTAGGAGACGAAATCCGCTACCTCCGGCGCTTCCTGATGTTATCTCTTCAGTTCTGCCATCTTCAACAGATATGCTATGGCCAAAAGAACTCTGGATATAAAGATCGCAAAAAATATCTTTTTTGCGTCCCAAGGATATTAGTGCTTCGGCAAGAGCATTAATAGACAAAGGGATCACCCCTATTCAATTCTTATACTTCCGCCTGCGACCTGAAAATCATCTATTTCGCTTCTAAGCAACGATATCAACTCATAAACCTCTTCTTCCATATCGCCGGCATAATAAAACCAGACATGCCCATCGGGTGCTTCTTCTTTTCTGACATACCCTAAGTTATCATAACCGTCTACAACAGCACTCAAATAGAAAATATCGGATTCGTTTACGCGCAGCAAAAGTTTACATAGAGCCGATTTGTATTTAACCATCCCTACCTTCTTCGCCTTTGACAACGCTTCTCATCCATTCATACATGCCTATGCTTGCCGCTACTGCAGCATTTAATGACCCCGTCTTCCCAAACATAGGTATAGATCTTATATCATCGCAAGCCCTCGCAACGATCGGAGAAATGCCAGCCTCTTCCGAACCAACCACCAGGGTGAGCTTACCTCTGATTGAAGGCTCATCCCAGAGGTATCTGTCAGCTCTCTGGTCCAACCCCACCACCCACATCCCGTTTTCCTGCAGCCTCTTTATAGCACTCACCAAGTTGCTCACAGAAACCATCATAACACGCATACTCGCGCCGGCACTACTTTTATGCACCGCACTGCTTGGATAAGCACTGTTGCGCTTTGGGAAAATCACACCCAAAGCCCCAAAGACTTCTGCGCTCCTGATTATAGCTCCAAGGTTGTTAGGATCTTTTATTTTATCTGCAACTACAACAAGGGGGTTATCCTTTTTTTCTGTTATTCTGTCTATCAATTGATTGATATCACCCAAATTTCCTTGGGAAATATAGGCTAATACCCCTTGATGAGAGGCCCCTCCCGATACTCTGTCGAGAGTTTTATTATCTACCCTAAGAACAGGAATGCCATTCTTGCGTGCCCTATCGTAAATGTCATCAACAAGCTTTTTGTTAATTCCTTCTGATATCAATATCTTATGACAACGATGCGGCGATTCCTCCAAAAGAGCTATCACAGGATGGCGCCCGTAACATATATCTTCGATGCCGGAGTCTCTCATGATACTAAATACCTTCCCCCTCTAATATCTCCCAAAAAGGAAGATAAATATTTGCCTGTATAGCTACGTTCGTTCTCGGCCAACTCTTCAGGCGTCCCCACAGCAACCACGTAGCCACCGCCATCTCCGCCTTCCGGTCCCAAATCAACTATGTAGTCACAGGAGGCAATAAAATCTAAATTGTGCTCTATCACCACAACTGTGTTACCTTGATCGACCAATCTATGCAAAAGTAAGAGCAACTTTTTTACATCGCTATAATGCAATCCTGTTGTCGGTTCATCCAAAAGATATAGGGTGGAACCCTTGAATTGCTTGGCAAGCTCTGTGGCGAGCTTAACCCTTTGAGCTTCGCCTCCGCTCAAGGTAGGTGCTTGTTGACCGAGACGTATATAACCCAATCCGGCCTCTTTTATGACGGAAAGTTTCTTTTCGATCTTCGGAATATCCTTAAAGAACTCGCAGGCCTCATCTACCGTCATATCGAGAACGTCAGTTATGTTTTTACCTTTAAACTTTACTTCTAGGGTTTCCCTGTTGTAGCGTTTCCCCTTACATACTTCACATGTCACGTAAGCATCGGGCATAAAGAGCATGGGAACGCGCACTACTCCTTCTCCCTTACAGGCTTCGCATCTGCCGCCTTTGACGTTAAAACTAAATCTCCCCATAGAATAACCTCTCAGCTTGGCTTCCGGAAGCATGGAGTAAAATTCCCTTATATGAGTAAAGACGCCCGTGTACGTTGCAGGATTAGACCTTGGCGTCCGGCCAATAGGGCTTTGGTCAATGAGAACAACATTTTGAACTTGAGAGTACCCTTCGATAGTTCTATGTTTGCCCACTCTTGCCCTAAAATCGCTATCTATAAGTTTTTTGATGCCTTTAAATATTATTTCATAAAGCAAAGTACTTTTGCCTGATCCAGAAACTCCGCTTATACAGACCAGGCCGCCCAGCGGAATCGAAACATCAATAGATTTTAAGTTATTCTCTTCGGCTCCGAAAATCTTTATATATCCTTTTGGCTTCCGCCTGCTGTTGCCGGGAGGGAAGACAACGCCAGAACTTTCTCCACGTAGGTAGCGGGCAGAGAGACAGCAGGAATTTTTAATCTCATCGCTAGAACCTTCAAATACAATCTCTCCCCCTCTCTCTCCTGCCTCCGGGCCCAGCTCTATGATATGATCTGCAGCCATCATTACTTCTCTGTCATGTTCAACGACGATAATGCTATTGCCCAGATTTTTTATCGATTCCAACGTTTTTAGCAACCTGTTTGTATCTCTAGAGTGAAGTCCGATAGTCGGCTCGTCCAATACGTAGAGGACTCCAGTCAACTTCGATCCTATTTGAGTAGCAAGGTGAATTCGCTGGCTTTCCCCGCCGCTCAAAGTATCAGCCCTTCTATTTAACGTCAAATAGCCAACTCCTACATCAACGAGAAAGGAAAGTCTCTTAAGTAGTTCCTCGACGACAGGACGTACAACTTTTTCCCCTTTACTCTCCTCTGATCTTATTTTGTTAACTACATTGACTAAATTAGCGATCTGCATTTCTACCATGTCACCAATTGTATAACCCGCTATCTTGACCGCCAAAGCTTCCGGTCGTAGTCGCTTTCCACCACAGCTTTCGCATATATCTTCCGTCCTGAATTTGGAAAGTTCCTCTTTGACGTTGTCCGACTCAGTCTCTCTCCAGCGTCGTTCTAACCAAGGAATTAAACCTTCATATCGCCCCATATAAGTAAATTCTTCGCCATGTTCTCGATATGTCATTGGGGCTCTATCGTTTGAACCGTTTATTACCGTCTCTACGACATATTTGGGCAATGACTTAAAGGGGAGGTCTAAGTTCCATCCCTTCTTTTTCGCTATAGCCTCCAAGCGCCTTAACATGTAATGATTTTTGCCCCAAGGTATAATGGCACCTTCTAATACCTTTCTTTCAGGATCTATTGCAAGTTCTTTAGAAAAGTACTCATAACTTCCGATTCCCGAACAAGAGGGGCATGCGCCATAGGGACTATTGAAGGAAAAAAGCCTGGGCTCTATTTCCGGGATTGATATTTCGCAATCGGGGCACACGAATTTATTGGTTAACAGTTCCTCCTCTATTTCGTCTATTAGAAAAAGAACGAACCCCTCGGCCAATTCGAAGGATTTTTCAACAGCCTCGCTCAAACGATCTCTTCTGCTTTCATGGGCTTTTATACGATCCAAAACAACTTCTATATTGTGTTGTCTGTTTTTATCAAGAGCTATTTCCTCTTCAAGCCAAAAAACCTGACCATCAACCCTAACTCTTACATAACCTGCTTGTCGTAATTTTAAAAAGAGATTTTTGTGTTCTCCTTTTTTCCCCTTGACCACTGGAGCAAGTATCGTAAGCCTTCTATCCTTCCATTTATTCAAGACCAAGTCTACTATTTCGTCCACAGTATAGCGATGCACTTCGTGACCGCATATGTGACAATATGGCACTCCTGCTCTGCCATACAAAAGTCTCAAATAATCGTAAATCTCGGTAACTGTTCCAACTGTAGAACGTGGATTGTGAGATATTCCCTTTTGTTCTATCGATATAGCCGGCGACAAGCCGGATATGTCATCTACATCAGGTTTATCTTGCATACCTAAAAACTGCCTCGCGAAGGCCGACAGAGATTCGACATACCTGCGTTGGCCCTCTGCATATATGGTATCAAATGCCAGCGACGATTTGCCCGATCCCGATGGCCCTGTTATCACCACCATTTTGTTTTTGGGGATATTGACATTTATGTTTTTTAAATTATGCTGTCTTGCTCCTTTTACGATTATGTACTGTTCCACGCGTAATTTTTCCTCCCTTGATATCGCTGATCAAATCTCGCAATCTCGCAGCCTCTTCGAAGTTAAGTTTTGCAACAGCATCCCACATCATGCGCTCCAGCTCTTCGAGAGACACTTCGCTGGGCCTTGGAACCGTCCCGTCATCTCCTTCGCCCTCACTCTTTTCCAAGAGCTCTTCCGGCAAAAGATGTACAATGGGTTTAACGATGCTCTTTGGCTCAATACCATGTTCGATGTTAAAAGCTTCTTGTATTTTTCTTCGACGTTTTGTCTCGCTTACCGCAACCTTAATGCTTTCCGTCATTTCGTCGGCATAGAGAACTACCGTACCTGCCGCGTGTCTTGCTGCCCTTCCGATCATCTGAATAATCGAGCGAGAAGAACGCAAGAAACCTTCTCTGTCTGCATCGAGTATGGCCACTAAGCTTACCTCGGGAAGATCAAGACCCTCTCTCAATAAATTTACTCCCACCAAAATGTCAATGGTGCCAATCCTGAGATCACGAAGAAGCTCGGCCCTTTCAAAGGCATCGAATTCAGAATGGATGTACTTCACTTTATATCCCAATCCAGCAAGATATTCCGCCAAATCCTCAGCTGATCGCTTTGTCAAAGTATTGACCAATACTCTCTTGTTTTCCTTCAGACATACTTTAAGCCGACAGAGTAAATCGTCTAGTTGATTTTTTGCAGGAACTACCTCTACTTTGGGATCTAAAATCCCTGTGGGCCTAACAAGCAGCTCAACTACCTGTTCCGATGTCGATAATTCATAATCTCCGGGGGTTGCCGACACGAAAATTACTTTTTTCATATATTCTTCGAATTCCTCCCACCGGAGTGGTCTGTTGTCGAGACAGGAAGGCAATCTGAAGCCATGTTCCACCAGCGTCTTCTTTCTTGAAATATCGCCATTGTACATCCCTCTGATTTGAGGAACGGTTATGTGAGATTCATCTATTACCATAACAAAATCGTCAGGGAAGAAATCCAGAAGGGTTCCCGGCGGTTCCCCCGGATTTCTGCCATCTAGATGTCTTGAATAGTTCTCTATACCTGAACAATAACCTACTTCGGACAACATTTGCATATCATAACGAGTCCGAGTCGACAAACGCTGCGCCTCCAATAGTTTACCCTCAGATTGAAGCTCCGCTACACGGAGATCCAATTCTTCTTCAATTGCTTTTAACGCCTTTTTAATTGAATCATGGGTTGTAACGTAGTGTTGGGCGGGAAATACGGCAGCGCAATCCTTTTCGACAATTGTCTTACCCCATAAGGGGTCAATCTCCTCAATTCTCTCTATTTCATCATCAAAAAAGAAAACACGTAACGCTGTATCGCTATAAGCTGGATAAACTTCGACTACATCGCCTCGTCCACGGAATGTCCCAGGCTCTAACGTCGTATCGTTACGCTCGTAATAGTTGTCGAGCAATCTCTTGAAGAAGTCCTTTCGGTTAATATTATCGCCGACAGAAAATCTAAAGATTGCTTCTTCGTAGGACTTTCGCCTACCCAAACCGTATATACAGGACACACTTGCGACTACAATAACATCTCTTCTTTCCAGCAAAGCCTTAGTTGTAGCCAATCTCAATTTTTCGATCCTTTCGTTTATAGAAGCGTCCTTTTCTATATAGATGTCCTGCGATGGTAAATATGCCTCGGGTTGGTAGTAATCATAATAGCTAACGAAATAATGGACTTCGTTATTAGGAAAGAAATCCTTAAATTCACTGTATAGCTGTGCAGCTAGCGTTTTGTTGTGAGCTATTACCAAGACCGGCCTTTGGATCTTCTCGATCACATTCGCTATAGTGAAGGTTTTTCCGCTTCCCGTAACTCCAAGGAGAGTTTGATACCTCATGCCCTGCTTCAAGCCTGAAGCCAATTTTTCTATGGCGAGAGGCTGGTCTCCAGCCGGTTTCCAGGGAGCTACTAGCTCAAATTTTTTTTGGCCTTCTCCTTGGTACTTCATTTTTACAAAAACCACCTCATGTATATTATCAAGAAAAAGCATGACGCGCAGGATTATCTACGCGCCATTATCTAGTATATCTAAAGCATCCTATCCACAGTCAGTGATGTCAAATTATACCTATGCCGGATCTATCCTAGGTTCAAGCTGAAGTGACGTTTTTTTCTCAACAGCTTGTGCCGCGGCAACTGACTCGGCATCAGCATCTCCCTCAGAACGATTCGTCACTTCATCAAGTTTTTCGTTGATTAAGCTATCTAATTCTTCGCCCTCCAAAACTTCTTTTTCCAGTAAAACCTCTGCAATTTTTTCAAGTACCGAGTCATGTTTAACCAAAAGATCTCTAACTAACTCGTAACAGTCGTCAATGATACGCCTGACTTCTTGGTCTATAGCGTATGCTATCTCTTCGCTGTAATTCCTATCTTCGACTATATCTCTTCCAAGAAATATCTCGTGTTGTTTTCGTCCCAATCTAACCGGACCCAATCGTTCGCTCATTCCGAATTCGGTGACCATTTTCCTGGCTATTTGGGTAGCGCGCTCTAAATCGTTCTGGGATCCCGTAGTGATATCGTCGCTCTTGAGCTCCTCGGTTACTCTTCCGCCCAATAAAACACATATTTGATTTAATAGCTCCTTTTTGGATATGAGAAAGCGATCTTCTTCGGGCAGTTGCATAGTATAGCCCAAGGCCTGATGCCCCCTGGGTATTATGGAGACTTTATGCACGGGATCGCAATCAGGCAAAAGCTTGGCCACAAGAGCATGACCCGACTCGTGTAATGCTATGACTCTTTTTTCCTTCGGGCTTATAACCCTGCTCCTGCGTTCCGGCCCGGCTATTACTCTGTCTATGGCCTCTTCAAACTCCTCCATCGTTATTTGCTTCTTATTGCGCCTTGCAGCCAATAAAGCTGATTCGTTAACCAGGTTAGCTAGATCGGCACCAACAAATCCTGGAGTCCTTTTTGCTATAATTTCCAAATTTACATTGGGATCCACTTTTTTGTCTCGTAAATGAACCTTAAGTATGGCCAGTCTTCCATTGAAATCAGGCCTGTCGACGACGATCTGACGATCAAACCGCCCGGGTCGAAGAAGTGCGGGGTCCAATATATCGGGCCTGTTGGTCGCTGCTATTACGATTATTCCCGTCGACGCATCGAACCCGTCGAGCTCTACGAGCAATTGGTTTAAGGTTTGCTCTCTCTCATCGTGCCCTCCTCCAAGCCCAGCTCCTCTATGCCTTCCGACGGCATCTATTTCGTCTATAAAGATAATACAGGGCTGATATTTCCTGGCCTGCTCAAAAAGGTCCCGAACCCTGGCAGCTCCGACGCCAACGAACATCTCCACGAAGTCCGAACCGCTAATGCTGAAGAAGGGTACATCTGCCTCCCCTGCTACAGCTCTAGCCAATAAGGTCTTGCCCGTACCGGGATGCCCTAGCAGAAGAACTCCTCTGGGTACCCTAGCACCCAGGGCAGAAAATTTTCTTGGATTTCGCAAGAACTCTATAACCTCATGCAACTCTTCCTTAGCTTCGTCGCAACCCGCAACGTCATCGAAGGTTACCTTAGGACGATTATCCAAGAACATCTTTGCCTTGCTTTTTGCGAAGGACATAACTTTGCTTCCCCCGCCTTGCATGTGATAGAGAATGAAAATCCATGCACCTATCAAAAGAAGGGTTGGGAATAGGGAAGAGACCATCCCAGACCACCAAGGAGCCGCTTGTGGTGGTTTGACTTCCACGTTAACACCCCTTGCCGCTATCTCCTTCGCTAAATCTCCCACTCCAACGGCATAGGTATTAAACGCTCTACCATCCTTTAATTTACCCGTAATGCTGGATCCATCTATGGCAACCTCCGTAACGTTGCCCTTATCAACTTGTTCAAGGAACTCTGAATAAGATAGCGGCGCAACATCACGAGTTTGCTGCATTGGAGTTATGAACATGTTGACCAGACTAACTACGAGCACTATCAATATCAAATACAACCCTAAGTTTTTCATCATTCTATTCAATCTATTACCACCTCTTTACCCTAAAACACGCTTTCCGCCTCATATAGAGGGCCTTACGACATATATTGACGGCAAATTTCTCCACAATCCCGCATAATCCAAGCCATATCCTACTACAAATTCATCGGGAATTGTAAATCCGCAATAATCGATATTTACCTCTGACTGATGCCTCTCCGGCTTATCCAAGAGAACGCATATCTTCAGTCCTCTCGGTTCCCTTTCCATCATGATTCTTGACAAATAAGAGAGCGTCAATCCCGTGTCCATGATATCTTCTACGATCAAAACCTCGCATCCCTTGATATCGGTATCTATATCCTTGATAATTCTCACGATTCCGCTTGTCTTTGTAGAGGCACCATACGACGATACAGCTAAAAAGTCAATTTTCACCTTTACTGAGCTGTCTATATTTCGAACTAGATCTGAGAGAAATATAACTGCTCCTTTGAGAACGCCAACAATTATCAACTCTTTGCCTGCATAATCTTTCGATATCTGCCGACCCAATTCCATTACCCTTTTTTTAATTTCTTCTTCGCTAATTAGAATTTCGCTCAACTCATACGACATAAATGCTACATCCTTTCGTCTTTCTGGTAATGCACTTTTATCTGAACGGCTCTCGATGAAGGCCATATTACATTTTTGCCCTTGCCTTCACCGTATATCGGTACCCACCACATTTTACAACTTAAAATGAATATTGGCCATCCTCGTTTGGCCCACCAAGACATAAATTCCAGGTTCCAACCAAAAGTTTTGCGAGCCTTAATAGCAGACATAACCCTAATAACAGCGCTCTCTTGATTGTCAATTATAAGACGACATTGATGAGTGCCAAATTTGCTTTGAGTGAACTTGCCCTCTAAAAGCTCCCAAGAAATTTCCCAACCATTCCAAGGAAATGTTCCGTTCGGCCTCGATTCCAAATCTATTGAGACATCGATTAATCTATCATTAACATCCCAGTCAAGCCAAGCAATGAAATTTTTATCTCCACAAACCTCAACTTTGCCCTCCCACTGAAACCTCCAATTTATCTTATCTTTAATGAGCTTGAGCAACAATTCCGTTCTGTCGCTTGAAAGAGTGGTTAAATGCAAATCTCTTTGTTGTCTGCGCAGACATTCTGTTATTTGTAAAGCAGGAAGATTCAAAGACCGCAGGGCCTTCCTGTCCCAAAGAGCCTTCGTATAAGGAAGAGGTTTTATCCCAACGAGGCCATTAATTTTAGCGGCCTCGTTCTCGAGCAAATTGGCCGTTTCGAAAGCTTGCCTGGAAAGAAAGGCGATATGTTTTCTAATCTTTGGGTTATACTCCCTTTCGAGCAGAGGAATCAGTTGTAATCTTATCTTGTTTCTAGCGTAATTGACATCTACATTGGTAGAATCCTCTCTCCAGTTGATACTAAGCCCCTCGAGGAGGTCGGTTATTTCCCTTCTGGTAAAATCTATCAAAGGCCTTACTATATAACCGCGCTTTTCCGGAATACCTTGCAGACCCCTCAATCCGGTACCTCTTATTACGTTAAATATAACTGTTTCGACAAGATCGTCGTTATGATGGCCCACGGCAATGTATGCAGCTTTATTTTCGCTCCTAATTTTTTCAAGGAATTCATAACGAAGTCTA
The DNA here is from genome assembly GCF_900107215.1 of Acetomicrobium thermoterrenum DSM 13490. Taxonomy (NCBI): domain Bacteria; kingdom Thermotogati; phylum Synergistota; class Synergistia; order Synergistales; family Acetomicrobiaceae; genus Acetomicrobium; species Acetomicrobium thermoterrenum. Next base: position 248,372 of record NZ_FNPD01000003.1, read on the forward strand.
CGAGCGGCTTCTTCGATGCCTTCTCCTTTTTGACGCAACTGAGGTACTGGGACGCTTTCCATAAAAAAGGGGCATTGAAAATTGAAGGCCAAATCACGCACGAATACAGCATCCTCGATCGATTCCCTGCCCCTTATTCCATGTTCAAAGTGGGCTACGATAACCTTACCTCGCCAGAGATTAACGAGCATCCAGAGGAGTGCCACCGAGTCCGGCCCTCCCGATATGCCGGCCACTACCGAATCAGCGATGTTCCACCATCCTTGTCGTTCTCCTGTAGCCTTGAATTTAGGATAGTACCGACCCATGATCCATTTAGGAATGTCTTTCGATAAATACACCTTTATAATCACCTGTGAGGTTAAAAAGATATAACATGGGCGGGGTAACAGCCCCGCCCATGTCGAACGCTAAATTTTGGTGGCGGTGAGTGGATTTGAACCACTGACCCTGCGGGTATGAACCGCATGCTCTCGCCAACTGAGCTACACCGCCAAATTGGTTGCGGGGGCAGGATTTGAACCTGCGACCTTCGGGTTATGAGCCCGACGAGCTACCGGTCTGCTCCACCCCGCGATATCACCTACGATTACCCTGGACGCCAGATGGTGCCGGGCGCGGGACTTGAACCCGCACGGACCTTACGTCCCCGGGATTTTAAGTCCCGTGCGTCTACCATTCCGCCAGCCCGGCTGGCAAGAAACATTATAGGAATATGCGGAGCAGTAGTCAAGGGGAGGTTTCGTCAGTTTTTATTATTTCTTTGCCATCGCCATCAATTTATTTAATTCTTTGACTAGTGGCTGCACATCGCTCTTCGTAGCCCTCTTTTTCAAAATCTCCTCAGGTGTCAACTCTTTGCCCCAGTATGCTATGTTGGCATTCTCGTCCGTATCAACAGATCCTCCGCTCAAGGAAACCCCTGCAAAAGCTCCCTTGGCGATCGAATAACTGTAAATTGAATTCGTTGCGGCGCCCGCTCTGCGACCAGCAGGACCGGCTGCCACGGAAATATCCGCACCCAGGCTAACGTGTTCTTTTTTTAAAGCTTCCAGTCCGGCATCGTCCATTATAACTAATATCAAGCTCGTCGATTGAACCCCTATCTGAAGTCCTACGGATATGCCGCCAATACTTAAAAACGAAGGTCCGTACCATTGGTTCGTATTCGGATCCCTCCTTAACATCAATCCCTCGCCGAATTCAGCTCCAAATACAAACCCCGCCTTTGTAACGTTAGGGAATATTGCAATACCTTTGGAATCTTTAAGCAGGTCCGTCAATCCTTCTACATCGCTTTGCCTTCCCATTTCTTGCAGCAGTTCGGTCGATAAAGTTATCCTCTGTTCGGGCGTCTTGGCCCAAGCACCAGAGCCAATAAAAACTATGGAAAGCACAGACAACAAAACAACCACAACAATTTTAAAGTTTTTATATTCAACCTTTACCATCACCTTACCTCCCTCTCCCTTTTAATATTATTTACTTTTATTGTACTACACGACAGCATCTCTATTTTCATTGTAACTACCTATCCGCATATCCGTCATATATCTGAGTTAAACAATCATATTTACAGGTATTAATATAGTGTTGTTTGATCTAAATAATAACAATATACTAGAAATATATTATATATTAACCATCCTAAAAAATAGCCGTGAGTTGGTGCCGATCGCGTAAAATATTTGTAGGAGATTTTCAGAGGTAAAAAGAAAGGGACCCCTCCTTTTGGTAGAATCTTTGTAGCACACAAAAACTCATAAAGGAGGGTCCCAACTTGAACAAGGATATTTTACTACAAATAGCAATAAACTTCATCAAGGAGTTGCTTGAATTCTTCGGTGATTCCGAGGTCAGGACATTAGCGGAAATTGAAGACGAAATCTCTCGGATCATGAAGGCCTTCATCCGAGAACTGATAAAGGCTTACTTCGAGCTTGCAGATGAGGCCATATTAAAGGACAAAACAT